>JBILNA010000086.1:0-4229 GCA_044375255.1 Candidatus Planktophila sp. | reverse complement strand
AGCTGGCATATTTACGCCCTGATGGAAAAACTCAGGTAACAATCGAGTACGAAGGTGACCGCGCAGTTGCCTTGAATACAGTCGTTATTTCCAGCCAGCATGCTGAAGAAGTTGATGTCGTAAAGAAGTTAACACCAGAGATCATCGAATATGTAATCAATCCAATTATCTCAACGATTGATTTGCCTAAGAATGAGCTGCGAACATTGATTAATCCAACTGGGCGTTTTGTCATCGGTGGCCCTATGGGTGATGCTGGTTTAACGGGGCGCAAAATTATTGTTGATACCTATGGCGGAATGGCCCGACACGGCGGGGGAGCGTTCAGCGGAAAAGATCCATCAAAGGTGGATCGCTCTGCAGCCTATGCGATGCGTTGGGTAGCCAAAAATGTTGTTGCAGCCGGTCTTGCGCGTCGTTGTGAAGTCCAAGTTGCGTATGCAATTGGAAAGGCACAACCCGTTGGTGTCTTCGTTGAGACCTTTGGAACTGAAACTGTTCCGGTGGCAAAGATTCAAGAAGCAGTTTTATCAGTATTTGATCTGCGCCCAGCTGCCATCATTAGAGATCTTGATTTATTGCGTCCAATTTATTCACTTACAAGTGCATATGGTCACTTCGGTCGCGAACTGCCCGAGTTTGCTTGGGAACGAACAGATCGCACCACAGCACTTCAAAACGCAGTTAAGTAATCGGTGGCAGCGCCTCGGCTATTTCGCTTAAGGTCCGAGGTTGCCGTAGCTCCCTCTGGCCCAATAGCCGAGCGTCTTCCGATAGCTCGTGTACGAGTTGATACAGGTGTTTTCCATTTAGATCAGTTGTATGACTATTCGGTGCCTGAAAAGATGAGTGGTCTCATTGCACCTGGTGTTCGTGTTCAACTTCCATTTGGAAATAGTGAGACTGAAGGCATCGTTGTATCACGTGTTGCGAGCCCTGAGAGAGCGGGAACTTTAAAGGCAATAACCAAGGTGTTGTCCCCGCATTGTGTAGCAACCCCTGCAAGCCTGGCTTTAATTGACAAGGCCGCTGAGTTTTATTGCTGTAATCCATGGGATCTGCTGCGTTCTGCGATACCCCCAAGGGTTGCTAGCGTTGACAAAGAGTTATCAGTCACGCAAACACCTACGCACTCGAAGAGTGGCTCCAAGGTTAAGGCGTTCCAGAGCTTTCGACCATTCGTAGCATCTGATCAGCAGATCACAGAAATAATCGATGGTTTCATCAGATCAGGTTCAGTTTTAATCGTTGCACCCGATGAAAAGGATGTCGATAGATTAATTTCTAATCTCTCGCAGAAATTTCAGCACGTACTGCGATTATCAAGTTCCTCAACACGAGAAGAGCGCTATCGTAATTTCCTCCTAGCCATGCGATTGCAATCATCGATAGTCGTTGGAACAAGGAGTTCGGTTTTTACCCCCGTTAATAACTTGGCTGCAATAATCATTTACAAAGAGTCATCACCGGATCACTTCGATTTGCGTTCTCCTGGATGGAATTCCTCGACTATCGCTCGTATGCGCTCAGAGCTAGAAGGTATCGGCCTAGTGTTTACCGGGTTCACTCCATCAGTTCGCGTGGCATATGAAATTGATCGAAGTTCTATCAAGTTCAATAACCAGCGAACACAAGTTCATGTTCAAGCCTTCTCGCCAGCCGACGGAACCTTATTGCCGGGTCGCATTTATTCGGAAATAAAGAAGGCATTGAAAAAAGGCCCCGTACTGTTTGTTGCTCCTCGCAAGGGATATGGAAATGCACTTCTATGCGCCCATTGTAGAAATGTTGCCCTGTGTAAGTGTGGCGGACGATTGAGTGTTTCCTCGAAGGGATTGGCCCCAACCTGCGTTCATTGCGGTTCTGGTTTTCCTACCTGGAAATGTAGTTACTGTGCTCGTGATAAACAGTATTTAGCAGGTCGTGGAATCGAAAGAGCAGCAGAGGAGATATCCAGAGCGTTTCCCGGATTTCCCGTTGTTATCTCTTTTGGTGATGTCATAAAAGAGTCTGTTGATTCAAGACCAGCACTTATTTTATCAACGCCTGGTGCACAGCCGGTTGCAGAAGGTGGTTATGCGGCGGTGGTAGTACTTGATGCGATTCGATTCTTTTCTCACACCGATATCAATGGACAAGAAAGAGCGCGGGAGCTTCTGTTCGAGACCGCATCTCTGGTTAGCAGTGATGGGCAAGTTCTTCTAGTACTCGATGATTCTCATCCAGTTGTTGCGGCGTTAGCAAGGTGGAATATTGCACCTCTATTAAAGAGGGAGCTGGCAGAAAGAGCTGAACTCATGCTTCCACCATCGGTCATCTCAGCCGTTCTAGTTATGGAACAAACATCAGCCTCGGCGATTTTGTCTGGATTAAAGAAAGCGCTCGAAGATGGTCGTTTACCATCTAGTACTCGTATATTTGGAGCAACTATTTTGCCTAAGGGGCAAGCAAAGATTGTGATGCATGTATCGCATGATCAGAGTTCTTCTTTAGGCACGATACTCCATGAACTGCAGAGAAAGCGCAGTATCTCGAAAAAGGATTTATTCACACTTAGAATCGATCCATATTCGCTCTAAGGGATTGGTAGACTTCTCTCATGTCTATTCAAAAGATTCGCTTTTTTGGAGACCCGGTACTGACGACACCTGCTTCCATGGTTGTGGATTTTGATAAAGAGCTGCGAGTTCTGGTCAAGGATTTAACCGACACCATGCTTGATGCGCCAGGCGCAGGTCTTGCAGCCCCGCAAATTGGAGTTCCTCTACGAGTATTCGTCTGGGATGTGGATGAAACTTTAGGACATTTGATTAATCCAACCTTGACTCTTAGTGAGGAAATGCAGGAAGGCGAGGAAGGTTGTTTGTCTTTCCCTGAATTAAGGTATGAAACACCACGTGCCATGCGTGCTGTTGCTCAAGGGTTCAACATGTATGGAGAACCGATTACCGTTGAAGGTACCGAATTCTTGGCTCGTGCTCTTCAGCATGAGACAGATCATCTCAACGGAATCCTTTTCATTGACAAACTCTCCGCCGAAGATCGTAAGCTAGCGATGAAGGAAATACGCGAATCAGAATGGTTTAATGTAGCTGCAGAAAATGGCCAATCGATCCAGGTAAAAGATTCACCGCACTCCATTTTTGGACGGAACACCTAATGCGCATCGGAGTAGCGGCTACTCCGGATATTGCAATCCCAACTTTAGATTGGTTGATCGGCAGTGAACACGAACTTGTTTTGGTAATCACTCAGCCAGACAGGCCAGCAGGTCGTGGTCGCAACTTGAAGCAAAGTGCTGTGGCTGAGTGGGCTAGTGCTCGAAATATTTCTATAGTAAAGCCCGTTACATCAGATGATCTGGTGGGAGCCATCGATGATCTTGATTGCGTAGTAACTATCGCCTATGGCGTACTTTTACCCCAACATATTTTGGATTTACCTAAGTTCGGCTTTATTAATCTGCACTTTTCTTTACTTCCTGCTTACCGAGGCGCAGCCCCAGCCCAAAGAGCGTTACAAAATGGCGAGACGGTGACTGGCATTTCTGTATTTCAACTTGAAAAGGGAATGGATACAGGTCCACTTTATTCACAGCGTTCAGTGTCAATTCAGCCTCAATGGCGAAGCGTCGAACTATTACATGCACTTTCCCTCGAAGGACCTTCTGCAGTTCATGACGCGCTAACGATGATTTCTGCTGGCCAATTGCCGTCCGCGCAAGAGGGCCAACCGAGTTTGGCTCCTAAGATCTCAAAGCAAGATGCACATTTAAATTTTTCTGAAAATGCTCAAAGCTTGGTCAATAAAGTTCGGGCATTCACTTACGAACCGGGTGCATGGTGCAACTGGAGGCAAGAACCGTTCAAGATTACTGTAGCAACTGCACTTGAAGATCAGGGGCTCAAGCCAGGTGTTATTGCAATCGAAGGCCAAAGAGTCATTGTTGGATGTGGCGATAACACCGCCATTGAATTTCTCACCGTGATTCCGGCTGGAAAAAAGGAGATGAACGCGGCCGATTGGGCGCGTGGGGCACGATTATCGGGCGGAGAAAATTTTGGTTGAAGCGCGGAGAAATACTTTTAAATCTCCCAAACCCGAAGCATCACGGCTATTGGCCTTTGATTTACTTACTGAGGTAAATCGCAATGAGGGTTACTCAAACCTGTTGCTGCCACAAGCACTCAATGCCAGCAAGCTAGATGAACGGGACAGGTCTCTGGTTA
>JBILNA010000085.1:0-4254 GCA_044375255.1 Candidatus Planktophila sp. | reverse complement strand
CGAAGCACCTGTATTGCCATGGTAGGAACGATAAGTAGAAAGAACCTTGTGCTTATGTGTGTGCATACGGGCCATGCGAATTGCATTTTCAATCGCATCTGCACCACCGTTAGTGAAAAAAACCTTTGCAAAATTATCGCCAGCTAACTCAACAATTCTTTGTGCAGCTTCATTGCGAGCATCATTTGCATGTTGAGGTGCAACTGTTGTCAGCACCTCCGCTTGTGCTTGAATCGCCTTAATAACCTTTGGGTGCTGGTGTCCGATATTTGTAAATACCAATTGTGAAGAAAAATCTAAGTATGTCTTGCCTTCAAAATCCCAAAAGCGTGATCCGGAACCACTTGCAACGGGCATAGGCGAAATTGCGCCTTGGGCAGACCATGAGTGAAAAACATATTCATGGTCAGCAGCGCTAACTGCCGCTTGCTTTGCTGGATCATTAATTGGAGCGCTCATCTGTGTCCTCGAACCCTTGGTAGTTAGTAGCGCCATCATAAACCTCTGAAGTAGATTGCACCTATGACCCAGATAACGCATTGGATTAATGGCGCCCTTGATACTCAAAAACCACAGCGCAGCGGAGAAGTTTTTAACCCTGCCACTGGCAAGGTCACCAAAACCGTTGCCTTTGCTGATGCAGCAACTGTGGACCGCGCAGTTAATGCCGCAACTGAAGCTTTTGCAACATGGCGGCATAGTTCTCTAACAAAGCGAACTCAGGTTCTTTTTGCCTTTCGTGAGTTAGTTCAGCAGAACAAGGAAAAGATTGCCGCACTTATCACTGATGAACATGGCAAAGTATTAAGCGATGCTGCCGGTGAAGTCACACGAGGTCTTGAGGTTGTTGAGTTTGCATGTGGGATCCCACATCTTTTAAAAGGTGGTTTTTCAGAAGAGGTTTCATCTGGTGTTGATGTGTATTCAATCCGCCAGGCATTAGGCCCGGTTGCAATTATTTCCCCATTCAATTTCCCGGCGATGGTTCCAATGTGGTTCTTCCCAGTTGCCATTGCTTGCGGAAACACAGTTGTAGTTAAACCATCTGAAAAAGATCCATCTGCGGTTATGTTTCTTGCGCAGTTATGGAAAGAGGCGGGATTGCCTGATGGAGTCTTTAATGTTGTCCATGGGGATAAAGAATCAGTAGATGCATTGCTGACACATACAGGAATCAAATCAATCTCATTTGTTGGATCTACTCCAATTGCTCGTTATGTCTATGAGACTGGAACTAAATCTGGAAAGCGCGTGCAGGCGTTAGGTGGGGCTAAAAACCACATGATTGTTTTGCCTGATGCAGATCTAGAACTTGCAGCCGATGCAGCAATTAACGCCGGCTTTGGCTCAGCGGGTGAACGCTGCATGGCCATCTCTGCAATCGTTGCAGTAGAACCAATCGCATCGGCACTTGTTGAAAAGATCAAATCCCGAATGTCTTCAATTAAAACTGGTGATGGAACACAGGGTTCTGACATGGGTCCACTTGTTACTAAAGTTCACCGGGACAAAGTCGCTTCTTATATTGATGCAGGAAGTAAAGAAGGTGCAACTGTTGTAGTCGATGGTCGTACGCTAGAAATTGCTGGAGATGGCTTCTGGCTTGGCCCGACATTGTTTGACAATGTGAGCCCTGAAATGTCTATCTATAAGGATGAAATCTTTGGTCCAGTCCTGAGCATTATTCGCGTGAAGACATATGACGAAGCTTTGAACTTAGTGAACTCACATCAATATGGAAACGGCACCGCGATTTTCACAAATGATGGCGGCGCAGCTCGCAGATTCCAGAATGAAGTAGAGGTCGGAATGGTGGGCATCAATGTTCCTATTCCAGTTCCTATGGCGTATTACTCATTTGGTGGATGGAAAAACTCATTATTTGGTGATTCTCATGCACATGGCACCGAAGGTATTCACTTCTTTACTCGTGGCAAAGTTGTTACAAGTCGCTGGTTAGATCCAAGCCATGGTGGAATCAACTTAGGTTTCCCTCAAAACGAGTAATCACTATTTCTAGTTCTTCGGATAACCTCGCTCCATGAAAATACAGCCCGTAAGAATTCCGGGAGCTGATGGGTTAAGAGCACTTGCATGTCTCATAGTCGTGTTGCACCACACCTCCCAGCGATTGAATCCGACAAATTCACCAGACTGGCTGCAGACTCTTCACTTTTTTGGAATGCGGGGCGAAGTAGGGGTCAGTCTCTTCTTTGTACTATCAGGCTGCCTTCTTTCACTTCCTTTTTGGAATGGTTTTGCGAACAAAGAATCCAGTCCTTCAATTAAGTTTTATCTCATAAATCGGGGAGCACGAATCATCCCTGCTTTCTGGCTTAACTTGACCGTGTGCACCTTCCTAGGCTTATGGGTGTTTAATCAGGACGTAAATTGGTGGCGGTTTCTTTCAGCTCTTTTCTTCATTAATAGTTACCACTACTCAACATTTTTTCCGGCCGAAATCAATGGCCCACTATGGTCTATTGGTCTTGAAGTTTCCTGCTACTTATTGCTTCCTATTGTCCTGTTCTTAATCATCAAAAGCACAAAGAAGTTGTCTCATGCGATTGCAAGCTTGATCGGATGGATTGTTCTGCTGCAGATACTTAACCCATTGATCATTAATACATTCATGACAAGTAATGTTTCAAAGGGATGGCAATACGGACTTACCGGTGGAGCAAAACAATGGCTTCCGTATTGGAATGTCAACACCTTTTTTACTCAATTTTTGTGTGGTTCTCTTGCAGCATTAATCATCGTGGCACTGAGGTCTCGGGGAACAGTACAGTCGCGAAACTTTGATGTTGCAGCAGTATTTTTCGGAGTTACTGCGATTTGGCTAGTAGCCGATCGATTAGTTGTCGGAGCTCCTGATCCTCTAACTGATCAACCATATGTAGCTCCATTTTATGCGATTCTTATGGCGGCAGTCCTGGTAGCTTCTGCATTTAGTACCATAATTTATAAAGCTTTAGACAATAGGGTTTTTTGTTGGATCGCAAAGCTTTCCTTCAGTGTTTATCTCTGGCATATGGTTTTTATCGTATTCATTGAACGAAAAGCGGCAAAAAATTATGTCTACAACGGGGTCACAGATACATCCGAATGGGTTGTATTAAGTTGCATCGTTCTCGCCGGATCAATTTGTATTGCAGCATTATCGTGGCGTTTCCTAGAATCCCCAGTGCTGCAATATGCGCGAAAAGCACCCCATTTATCCCGCAAATGACGGGCTGATTAGTCCATATGCACCGCAAAAGGTAGAATAACCACGTGCGGCCGATGGAATTGGCCTCTGCAAGACCAAATCGTTGATAGAGGCAAGGCCTTATATAGGGCTGGCTTCCTAAGGAAAGTAGTTTTCGTGGCCAAGATTCAAGAGCATCTAAAAAACCTGCCAGTAAAAAAGCGCGACGATCTGCGTAACGTAGCGATTATCGCTCACGTTGACCACGGTAAAACAACATTGGTTGATGCGATGTTGTGGCAGTCAGGTGCATTTGCAGCGCACAAGGTTCAGGGCGAAGGCCAAGACCGCATGATGGATTCAATGGATCTAGAACGCGAAAAGGGAATTACGATTCTTGCCAAGAACACTGCGGTAAAGCGCGGCAACACAATTGTTAACATTATTGATACTCCGGGCCACGCCGACTTTGGTGGCGAAGTAGAGCGCGGACTCGAAATGGTTGATGGCGTTATCTTGTTGGTTGATGCTTCAGAAGGTCCACTGCCACAAACACGTTTCGTTTTGCGTAAAGCGTTAGAAAAGAATTTGCCAGTTATTTTGCTGATCAACAAGGTTGACCGTCCAGACTCTCGTATCGCAGAAGTTGTTGATGAAGCCTACGAACTGTTCCTTGATCTTGGTGCAAATGAAGAGCAGATTGAATTTCCAGTTGTCTATGCATCGGCTAAAGCTGGTCGTGCATCATTGACACGTCCTGCAGATGGCGGAATGCCAGAAGAAACAAACCTTGATGTTTTGTTTGACACGATCTTCTCTGCAATTCCAGCTCCTGAGTATCACGAAGGCGCACCATTGCAAGCACACGTTACAAACCTTGACTCATCTCCATTCTTGGGCCGTCTTGCACTATGTCGCGTACGCGAAGGTGTAATTAAAAAGGGCCAATCTGTTACTTGGATCAAGACAGATGGAACAACAGAGCGCGTAAAAATTTCTGAGCTATTGATTACTGAAGCGCTAGAGCGCGTTCCAGCGTTAGAAGCTCATCCTGGCGACATCAT
>JBILNA010000084.1:0-4294 GCA_044375255.1 Candidatus Planktophila sp. | reverse complement strand
ACAACAAACGTGCGCGACCCTCACCGCCCTTACGCATTAAAGGTTGGCCTTATCGACGTGGCTCGGAGATTAGAACCTTCTCAAGAGCTTCAAACTCTTCGATGCACTTTCCGGAACCTTCAGCAACTGCATCCAATGGACGCTCTGCAATGTGAATTGGCATTCCGGTCTCTTTGCGTAGGCGCTCATCAAGACCCTTAAGAAGCGCTCCACCACCGGTGAGAACGATTCCGCGGTCCATCAAATCTGATGCAAGCTCTGGAGGAGTCTTATCCAAAGTGCTCTTAACTGCATTAACAATTGAGTTCACTGGCTCTTCAAGTGCCTTACGAATTTCTGCAGCCGATACAACGATTGTCTTTGGAAGACCTGTTGCAAGATCGCGACCGCGAATTTCGGCATCATTTTCGCCAGCTAGTGGGTAAGCAGATCCAATAGCCATCTTGATTTCTTCTGCTGTGCGCTCACCCAAAAGTAATGAGAATTCACGCTTAACCCAGTTGATAATGGACTGATCTAGTTCGTCTCCACCGACACGAATCGATAGCGAAGTAACGATTCCACCCAGTGAAATAACTGCAACTTCAGTGGTTCCGCCACCGATATCTACGACCATGTTTCCAGTTGGCTCGTGAATTGGAAGTCCGGCACCGATTGCAGCTGCCATTGGCTCCTCAATGATGTAAACCTTGCGTGCACCAGCTGCATAACCAGCATCCTTTACTGCGCGCTGTTCAACACCTGTAATGCCTGAAGGAACGCACACAACGATACGAGGCTTAGCCAAGTAACGACGACGGTGAACCTTTTGAATGAAGTAACGCAACATGCGCTCTGTTGTATCAAAGTCAGCGATAACACCATCCTTAAGTGGACGGATTGCAACGATATTGCCAGGAGTACGGCCAATCATCTTCTTCGCTTCAATACCCACGGCCAAAATTCCACCGGTGTCTTGGTTGACAGCTACTACAGATGGCTCGTTCAAAACAATGCCACGTCCGCGAACATAAACAAGCGTGTTCGCTGTGCCTAGGTCAACGGCCATATCGCGACCGATGAATGACATTCTGCTTCCTTGTGACATCTTTACTCCTTGTGCTTTATGTTCTTGGGGAATGAATTACTGTGGAAAGAAAATTTGGATTTCACGGGCTGCTGATTCTGGTGAATCTGATCCGTGAACTAGGTTTTGCATAACTTTGGTTCCTTGATCACGAGCTAGATCTCCGCGAATAGTTCCGGGTGCAGCAACAGTTGGATCAGTTGCTCCGGCTAATGAACGGAATCCTTCGATAACACGATTTCCAGATGCAACGATCGCAACAATTGGTCCTGACATCATGAACTCAACTAGTGGCTCATAAAATGGTTTTCCAACATGTTCGGCGTAATGCTTTTCAAGTAAGGCCGCGTCTGCTTGCAACATTCGCACCGCGTCGATTGCATAACCTTTAGTTTCAATTCGGGAAATAACTTCACCGATTAATCCGCGGCGTACGCCATCCGGCTTAATCAGGATAAGTGTTTTCTCTGTGCTCACCTGCCCAGTCTATTAGGGTTTTTTAGGCTCCGCAGCCAGCAAGGCAGCGCGAGCAGCCTCACCCTTGCGGCCCACGATGATGGCAGCCACCCATAGCCCAATCAAAACCACCCCAATAATGAAGAAGGATGGCTCGACAAATCCAAAAGAGATCATCGCAACCTGCATCAGGGAACCGAACACAAACCCACCCGGACGCCGCAAAAGGCCAGCTGCAACAAAAAGCAAGAAGGAAACAACGCAGCCATAAATAATTGCAGCCTGAGACTGATCTTTCATTGCAATCAAAATTGCAAAACCCAGAGTCATGCTCTCAGCAATTAAGACCGATGCTCCAAGAACTTTCATTGCGCAAACTTCTTTCTCAAATAGGTACGAGCTTCGCCAACTGTTACAACAGAACCAGTGACGAGAATTCCAACTGTGTCTTCGCTGAGAGGTCGTATTGAATCAGCAACAGCTTTATCAAGAGCTGAGTTTAAATCTGAAACTACAAAGACACGATCTGAACCAAAAACTGAGGAGGCAATTTTTTCTAATTCCGAAGCCGCCATCGCACGCGATGAAGAACTCTGTGTCACGATGACATGATCAACGATTGGCTCTAACTCTTGAAATATTCCAGTTGCATCTTTGTCCCCAAAGACTCCGACAACAGCGATGATTTCATCAAAATTAAACTCATTAAGCAAAGTCTCAGCCAACGCCTTAGCCCCATGCGGATTGTGTGCAGCATCTAAAATCACCGTCGGATCACGATGAACAACTTCGCAACGGCCCGGAGATGTAACAGCGGCAAATCCAGCGCGAACCGCATCGATATCTAGGGGTTGATCTCCAAAGAAGGCTTCGACCGCTACTAATGCTGCTGCGGCATTAGCTGCCTGATGACGCCCGTGTAAGGGCAAGAAAATCTCATCGTATGTCTCATGAATCCCTTGAATTGTAAGCAACTGACCACCCACTGCAACTGCGCGTGAGAGAACAGAAAATTCAACACCTTCTCGAACTACATCTGCACCAACTTCGGCAGCTTTGCGAATTAACTCTTTTGCCGCCTCTGGCTCTTGCTGTGCAAGCACAACAAAACTGCCCTCTTTAATGATTCCAGCCTTAGTTGAGGCGATTTCATGCAAGGTGTGGCCCAGGTATTCCATGTGATCAAAGCCAATAGGCATGATCACAGAAACATCGGCATCGACAACATTTGTCGCATCCCATTCTCCGCCCATGCCAACTTCAATAACTCCGACATCAACTGGATGTTCAGCAAAAGCTGCAAATGCTAGGGCTGTGATTGCTTCAAAAAATGAAATGGGGTGTTCAAACTTTGAATCCATTAAATCTAAATACGCCGCAATATCGTTATATGAAAAAATTAATTCCTTAGGATCTATTGGTTGGCCATTGATTGAGATTCGTTCACGGTAAGTTTCTAAATGTGGACTTGTGAATCGACCGGTGCGTAATCCATGTGCGAACAACAAAGAATCAACCATACGGCTAGTCGTTGTCTTGCCATTGGTTCCGCCAATATGAATCGTTGGATAAGTCAGCTGGGGTGAACCTAAAATGTCTACAAGGGCTGCAATACGTTCAGTTGATGGTGCGATTCGTGTTTCTGGCCAACGCGCAAGCAAAGCTTGTTCGATCGCGTCTACGCGCTCTTGATCATCTGGTGAAATCATCATGCTTGTGGCAATGCTGCAAGTGCGGCGGTGATGCGTTCAATATCTGCAGTTGTCTTTGCCAGACGTTCACGAATTTCAACAAGAACATTTTCTGGCGCTTTGGCCATAAAGCCTTCGTTATTCAACTTTACTTCAGCGGTCTGCTTGTCTTTGCTTGCAGTTGCTAAGTCTTTTTCAAGACGAGCACGCTCTGCAACAACATCGATTGATCCAGTTAAGTCGAATTCAATTGTGACGCCGGCAGCTTCACAACGTGCACTAGGAGTTATGTCGCCAAGCTCCATGCGAACCACAAAAGCAACCGCTGATGCATATTTAGCGATATCTCCTGTTGCCACGATGCGACCCGGGATCTTCAGCGAAGTTTTGATGCCTTGGTCATTTCTGAAACGACGTACTTCGGTAATGATCTCTTGTAGCTGAGCAATAAGGGTTTCGGCCTTTTTATCAACGTGTGCAGCGTTAGCAACTGGCCACTGTGCAATTACAAGGGATTCTCCCCCAGTTAGCGTGGTCCACATCTGCTCAGTAATAAATGGCATTACAGGGTGCATCAAACGGAAGAGTTGATCTAGAACATAACCAAGTACCCGCTTGCTGCCTTCAGCGTTTCCGGACGCGAAAGCCTCTTTTGATAGTTCTAAGTACCAGTCACATAAGTCATCCCACGCGAAGTGATACATCAACTCGCAGGCGCGAGCGTATTCGTACTTTTCAAGAAGATCAGTTGTTTCTGAAATCGTTTCTGACAAACGGCTAAGGATCCACTTATCAATTGCATTCAATGAATCAACTGCAGGTAAGTCTCCGGAAACAGTTGCGCCATTCATCATTGCAAAGCGCGTTGCATTCCATAACTTTGTCGCAAAGTTACGTGAACCACCGATCCAGTCTTCGGCAAGTGCCTGGTCTGTACCTGGGTTAGCACCACGGGCCAAAGTAAACCGCAGCGCGTCCGCGCCGTATTTATCCATGAATTCAAGTGGATCAATAACATTTCCACGACTCTTTGACATCTTCTTGCCAAATTGATCACGAACTAAACCGTGCAGCATGATTG
>JBILNA010000083.1:0-4302 GCA_044375255.1 Candidatus Planktophila sp. | reverse complement strand
TGCAGGTTCATCCAAAAAGCGTTCTTGATCGTGGGCGCTATATGTCACGGCAGTACCTTAGTAACAATGTCAGCACCTGGTAAGTGATCACTGACATGAATACCTCTGCGCCCTACAGTTATGTAGGACAGATAGGCGGCTGCTTCGCGAATCAAGTACTTATACCCGCTGTTATCCAGAGTGTTGGGACCGGTTTGGACCGGTGAACAGGTTGCCAATACACCTTGATCATTTGCCATCGTAATTGCACGTGCGCAATGAAAAGGATCAGTGACGATGATGACATCGCTGACATAACGCTTTTTCATCACTTTGGCGTAAGCCTTCGTGCTTACCAAGGTATCGCGACCTTCTTCGATGGCTGTGATCTTTCTTGATGCAACACCGTTTGTGCGTAACCAATACTTTCCAGAAGCCGCCTCTGTTGTGCGGTCCCCGGGTGCGCCTGCACCAACAGTAATAATTGATGGAGCATATCCAAGATCAAAAATTCGTTTAGCTTCGACCAAGCGACCTTCTAGCGCTTCGCCTGGTTTTCCATTTAACTGAGCAGCTCCTAAAACAACAATGACATCTGCTTGACGTACAACTGGATTATTTGCAGCTCTCCATACCTGTGAAATTCCGTAGGCAGGTCCAATCAGTGCAAGAATTACAATTACAGAAAGTGTTCGGCGAATCCATCTAAATAGAAACATTTATCCGCCTGAAAACGCATCTTCTAGTTCAACATGTACAAGTTCATCAGGATCATTAAGCCAGCCATCAGGCAAAGTGGGTGGTCGTCCATGACTTGTTCGACCGCGCGGCTTTTCGCCAACTTCTGTTGGATATGGCTGATCCTCTAATTGATCCAAAAGATTGCGCATCTCTTGTAGTGAAGAAACCATACCTAGATCATGACGAATCTCGCGAGGAACTCGGAAACCCTTTAAGTACCACGCCATATGCTTTCGCATGTCGCGCATTCCGCGATCTTCTGATTCTAAGTATTCGACAATCAGGTTTGCGTGACGGAACATCACTTCGCGGACTTCGTGCAACGTTGGTGTGACTTGCTTGCCTTCGCCTTTAAGCGCCGACACAAGATCTGTAAACAACCAAGGTCGACCTAAACATCCGCGACCAACAACAACGCCGGCGCAGCCACTTTGTTCCACCATAGATATTGCATCGCTACCGGACCAAATGTCGCCATTGCCTAAAACGGGTACTCCGGTTGGCTTTAGGTGCTCTACTAACCGCGCGATTGCCGACCAGTCTGCTTTACCTTCATACATTTGTGCCGCAGTTCGAGCATGTAAAGCAACCCAAGCAACACCTAAATCTGCTGCAGATTGTGCTGCTTCTAGATAAGTTTCATGATCGCTATCGATACCGATGCGCATCTTTACCGTTACCGGAATTCCAAAAGGCTTCGCGGCTTCAACGGCTGCGCCAACAATGCTGGTGAAAAGTTTGCGCTTGAAAGGAAGCGCTGCTCCTCCGCCTTTGCGAGTTACTTTAGGAACTGGGCAACCAAAGTTCATATCGATGTGATCGGCAAGATTTTCTTTACCAAGCATGGTTACCGCAGCTCGCATTGTTGTTGGATCAACGCTATACAACTGAACTGAACGCGGCCACTCATCTTTTCCAGGAACAATCATTCGCAAAGTTTCTGGGCGTCGTTCAATCAATGCTCGAGCAGTAACCATTTCGGAAACAAATAAACCTGCACCTTGTTCGCGACATAGCGTGCGAAATGGAGCGTTGGTAATTCCGGCCATAGGAGCCAGAACAACCGGCGGATCAATGTAATGATCACCGCTTGCTAGTGGAAGTAAGAGTGGCTTTAGCAACCTAGTAAACGCGGTGCTAGCCATGCATCGACCTGATCCAGGCCGATGCGCTCTTGCGCCATTGTGTCGCGATCGCGAATTGTTACCGCATTGTCTTCAAGTGTTTCGAAGTCCACGGTGATGCAATATGGAGTACCGATCTCATCTTGACGACGATAACGACGACCAATTGCACCTGCATCATCAAAATCAATATTCCAGTTCTTACGTAGTTGTGCAGCAAGATCTCGTGCCTTTGGCGAAAGATCTGCGTTACGAGACAACGGTAAAACTGCTACCTTGATTGGTGCCAGGCGATGATCAAGCTTTAATACTGCACGCTTTTCCATTTCACCCTTGCTATTAGGTGCTTCATCTTCTGTGAACGCATCCATTAAGAATGTAAGGGTGCAACGATCCACACCTGCCGCAGGTTCAATTACATACGGAGTCCAGCGCTCTCCCTTTTCCTGATCAAAGTAAGAAAGATCCTTACCCGATGCAGCAGAGTGGGCCTTAAGATCGAAATCTGTACGGTTAGCAATACCTTCAAGCTCGCCCCATTCGGTTCCGGCGAATTCAAATTTGTATTCGATATCTGCTGTGCGCTTTGAATAATGCGACAGTTTTTCTTTTGGATGATCGTAAACACGAAGGCGCTGCGGGTTAATTCCAAGGTCCACATACCAAGCCATGCGGGTATCAATCCAGTATTGGTGCCACTCTTCATCGCTTCCTGGAACAACGAAGAACTCCATCTCCATCTGCTCAAATTCGCGCGTACGGAAAATAAAGTTTCCAGGTGTAATTTCATTGCGGAAAGACTTACCAATTTGACCGATACCAAATGGTGGCTTCTTTCGTGATGTTGTCATCACCTGATCAAAGTTAATGAAAATTCCTTGCGCAGTTTCCGGACGCAAATAAGCAAGACCTGATTCATCTTCTACGGGTCCAAGAAATGTTTTAAGCAATCCACTGAACTGCTTAGGTACTGTGAACTGTCCCTTGTTTCCACAAGCAGGACAGTTAATGTCAGTTAAAGATTCTGGCTTCTTCTTATGCTTTGCTTCATAAGCTTCTTCAAGGTGATCTGCGCGATAACGCTTATGGCAAGCGGTGCATTCAGTTAATGGATCGCTAAATGTTGCAACATGACCTGATGCTTCCCACACTTCCTTTGCCAAGATCACACATGAATCAAGACCGACAACATCTTCGCGGCCCATGACCATAGATTTCCACCATTGGCGCTTAACATTGTTTTTTAGTTCTACTCCAAGTGGGCCGTAATCCCATGATGCACGAAGTCCACCGTAAATTTCAGATGATGGGTAAACAAATCCGCGACGCTTTGCTAGTCCTACGATATTTTCTAAACGGTCCGTTGCCACAATATTCTCCATCCGGCTGGCTGTCGGCGAAAAGCAACGTGTGTTACTTCCGTATGATTATTTTACTCTGCGTACGGCTTTTCATATGCACCAGGCTCATCAATCGCCTGTGCAAGTAATGGGATCGCATTCATCTTCACATTCATATTGCTTAAAGCTCTGCGATATGAGCCCACATTTTCCCAATGGGTCACAAGGGACCACAAACTTTGATCATCCAGGTTTTGCCCAAACTCACCGCTTACAAAACCCGCGCAGGCGGAAAAGGCCTCCAACGCGGTGGCTAACTCAGCCTCAAACAGGGTGGCTTCGGCCAGTGGGGTTGAAAATCGGGCGATGGCGAGCATGGGCTGAGCGTATCGGCTCAGATTTGAAAATGATAATCATTTCCATTTTGTGATACTGTCCGGATATGAACATAGCCATCATCCTCGCAGCCCTTACCGCACTATCCACCTTTGCAGGAGGGGCTTTGGCCCTTAAGTCAAAGGATCGCCTCCACCTGGTTCTCGGTTTATCAGCCGGTCTACTTCTGGGTCTTGTTGCTTTTGATCTCCTTCCAGAAGTCTTTGAGTTAGGAACTGGAGAATTTCTTCACGCCCCAACTGTTTCAATTGCATTGATCGGTGGTTTCTTACTTCTGCATTTCTACGAGCGTATCTTTGGTTCGCACGAGCCCGCTGAATCAGATTACGGTCATGATCACAAGCACTCACATAACTTCACTGGTGCCTTTGGCGCTATCGCAATGGGCGGCCATGTTTTTCTTGATGGCTTAGCTCTAGGTGTTGCATTCAAAGTCAGCAATGATTTAGGTCTTGCAGTCTTTATTGCATTACTTGTTCACGCCTTTAGCGATGGTCTGAATACCGTTTCCTTCATGATCAAATCTGGCTTATGGGGAAAGAAAAGCATCGGCTTGCTCGGTGTTGATGCTTTAGCTCGTGTTTCAGGTGCAGCGCTAGGAAGCACCTTGGTATTGAGCAATAATTTAATCGCGCTATATCTTGCTGCTTTCTCTGGAATCGTAATCTATCTTGCAACCTCGCACATTTTGCCTGAAGCACATTCACGTCATTCATCACGAT
>JBILNA010000082.1:0-4333 GCA_044375255.1 Candidatus Planktophila sp. | reverse complement strand
CAGCAAGTGCTTGATCTGAACAAAGGCGATCAATTGCGCGAACACCAGCCATTGCAAGGGGATTACCGTTGAATGTGCCGAAGTGTGCCATTTTGCCGTTTGTTACAAAATCCATGTACTTCTTTTTTCCACCAAATGCAGCCAAAGGAACGCCGCCGCCAATGGATTTGGCAAGAGTAATGAGATCTGGCTCAACACCTAGTCGAACAGATGCACCATGTGCGCCTGCAGTTAGTCCTGTCTTAACTTCGTCAAAAATAAGAACAACCTTGTATTCGTCGCATAGTTCACGAACGCGCTCTAGGTAGCCCTCATCTGGCAAGATAATTGCAAGGTTTTCTAGAACTGGTTCAACTATATAGCAAGCAATCTTTGAAGCATTCTTTTCAAACATTGCTTCAAGTGCTGGAATGTTGTTATAAGGAACGACATAGATATCTCCTGGAACCAAGTTGGAATCAATTACTGCTGTTGGTTCTTCAGGATCTCCAGCCTTGTTGAGTGCCGGCTTACTTGAAACTACAAAAGGATCGTAGCTACCGTGGTAACCGCCCTCGACCTTAAGAATTCCCATTTTATCTGTTGCAGAGCGTGCCACACGGACTGCATACATGGTTGATTCTGTACCACTGTTAGTAAAGCGAACTTGATCAATTTTAAATCGCTTGCAAATCATTTGTGCAGCATCAGTTGAAGTAGGTGATGGTGTGACAAAAAGCATTCCTGTCTTTAAGGAAGTTTGGATCTCTTCAATAACAGTTGGGTTTAAATGCCCGGCAAACATCGCACCAAAGCCCATGGATAGATCCAATAGCTGGCGACCGTCAACGTCGGTCATATAAGCGCCCTTGGCGGAGACAATTGAGATCGGGTATGGATCCCAGTGCTGGAAGCTAGATGTAACGCCTAGCGGTAAGGATTGAAAGGAACGGCGGCTCTCTTCGGCGCTCTTGCCAGTTTGCTTAGTAAATAGTTCCCATTCTTGCTTGAGAATTTCCTCAACGCGCTTTGGGTCAATCGGAACTGAAGTGGACGGAACAAATCTAAATGTTTGCTTGTGGTTACTCTGTGTCAGCATTTGTAAAACTTGTACGGCAAAGGTTTCAGCTTTTGAAACTCGTTTGAGAAGTACTCTCCCGGTTCGTTTTTAGTTATTTCTAACTAAGGCCTAATTCTCCCACGGTTTATTTAAAAAGCAACCCCTCTAGGCTGACGCCATGCGGGAAAACCCTAGTTCCAGCTGCGATACATACTCGGAATTAACGAAGGAATAGGGCTCGTAGTCTGCGAGAGGTAATAAATAAACCTGCGGCGATCATGACCAAGAAGTAAGCAATATGCACCAAGATGTCAGAGGATATGTTTCCAAACCAACATGCTCGTACTAATTCAATTCCATGCCACAGCGGCAAGGCCATAATTATCTTTTCGAGCCAATCTGGATAGACGGAGATTGGATAGAGAGATCCTGAAAACAATGTCATAGGAAGCAGCACGAAGTTAATGACGCCCATCTGCTGATATGTCTTGAAATACGATGTGATAGCCATACCAAAAGATGCGAAACCAAATGCGATCAGGGATGCTGCCGGAATTGCCAAGATCGCCCAGAAGCTCGGCGTTAGGCCCAGGGCTGTGACTACGGTTAAGAAGCCAAGTGAATACACAAGACCACGAATGAGGGCCCAAGTGATTTCACCCAATGCGATATCCAGTGGTCCTAGTGGAGTTGAGAGCATTGTTTTGTATAACTTTGATTCATTGAGTTTCCAGAAAACATTCCAGGTTGAATCATAAATTGCACCATTCATGGCACTGTTAGCTAGCAAACCAGGTGCTATAAAAAGCGTGTAATCAATTGTTGTGTTTCCGGTTGTTACGTCGCCAACAAGGTTTCCCATTCCGTAGCCAAAAGCCAAAAGAAATAGAACAGGCTCTAGAAAGCCTGTAACAACTGGAACCCAGGTCGATGATCTAAAAGCAATCCATCCACGCTCTAGTAGTACGTGGGAACGCCCCGCATACATCGCGCTTGTTTTTCTGCTCTCTGCAATTTGCACCGCGGACTTCACTTTGCCAACCTCTTTTCAAATTGGCGAGCAGCTAGAACTAGCCCAGCAACTAGTAGTAAGGCTAGAACGGTGAAATGAACCATGACCATCTGGCTACTAATTCCATAGTCGTATGCAGCTTCGCGGCCCAATTCAGTTGCGTGCCACAAAGGCGAGACCCAACCAATAGGTTGTAGGTAAATGGGCATTGAAGACAAAGGAAAGAATGTTCCAGAGAATAAGAACATAGGCATGAGAACCAAACGGCCCAGAACATTAAAGAATTGATCTTCCTTTTCAATCTTTGCGGCCGCAAACAGCATTAATGCACCAAAGGATCCACCACCAAAAATAGCAACTGGTACTAGCCATGCACTTACGCCAAAGTCAACAACATTAAAGGCAAGCAAAAGCAGGTAGTAGACAATGACAGAAAAGACTGCGCGACAGAGAGCGGCTAAATAAACACCAATTGCTATTTGTCGGCCAGTGATAGGCGTTGCATTTTGTGCGAAGAAAAGTTTGCGCCACTTAAAGCCCTCAATAGTCGGGAATACCGTTTCATCCATAACCCCTGTAATTGCAGTGTTAGCCAATAAGGCAGGGGCGATAAAAGCCATGTATTTAATGCCATTTGTGCCGCTTGTGCCCGACCCTTGTTCGACCAGGACGCCAATTCCAATACCTACGGCTATTAAGTAAAACAGGGGGTTTCCAACATCTACGGCAGTGATAATTGCCTTCCATTTAGACATCGACTTCAAACGGGCCGAAGCTATGTATAAAGCCCCAAAACGCTGAATTTGTGGAACATCAATACCTGCGTTCATTCAATCAAAGTTCTTCCGGTTAAACGCAAGAAGACATCTTCAAGTGAACTACGACGTACAAGTGAAGTAGTTGCGTGCATACCAGCATGTGTGATTTTCTCTAGAAGCGCTTCGCCATCTTCGGTATACATTAGCAAGCGATCTGGCAATGTTTCCATTCGCTCACACATATCTGCGAGTTGTGGTGCAACCTCTTTATTGCGGTCGCTACCAAAGCGAACTTCAAGAACTTCTTTACTTGAATACTCTTTAATCAATCCCGCAGGTGAACCTTCAGCCATGATCGAACCCTTATCCATTACAACAAGGCGATCGCATAGTTGTTCGGCCTCATCCATAAAGTGTGTTGTCAGAACAAGAGTTACACCTTGCTCTTTAAGACGAAATAGTCGATCCCACAAAATGTGACGAGCTTGTGGATCTAATCCTGTAGTTGGTTCATCAAGTAGCAGAATGTCTGGCTCACTAACAAGTCCACGAGCAATTGTTAAACGACGCTTCATTCCGCCGCTAAGTGCCTCAACCTTCACATCGCGCTTTTCTTCAAGTTGTGCAAACTCAAGGAGTTCTTCAATCTTGCCCTTGATAAACTTCTTGGATAAACCAAAGTAGCGTCCGTAGATGAAGAGATTTTCAGAGACTGTTAATTCGTTATCCAAATTATCTTGTTGTGGGACCACGCCAAGGTGGGCACGAACCAGAGGACCAAATTGTTCTGGATCCTTTTCAAGAATCTGGACAGTGCCAGATGTACGCGTGGAGGTCGCAGCCAAGATCCGCATAGTGGTCGATTTACCTGCGCCGTTAGGGCCTAGTAATCCGAAGGACTCACCCTTAGCCACATCGAAGTCGATGCCGTTTACAGCGGTGAAATCCCCGAAAACCTTGGTTAAACCACGTACAGAAATGAGTGGATTAGACATCTTTCTATTCTACCTGAGTATTGTTAACCCACGTGCGATTCATAAATGAACCTACCCACGACCTCACCTATGACGATGTTTTCATGGTGCCAAGCCGTTCCGAACTCTCATCCCGAATGGATGTTGATCTTTCATCCATAGATGGAACCGGAACAACAATTCCGCTAGTTGTTGCAAACATGACAGCTATTGCAGGGCGAAGAATGGCAGAGACAATGGCTCGCCGCGGTGGATTAACTGTAATTCCACAAGATATTCCGCACGCTGTCGTCGATGATGTAATTAAGTGGGTTAAACAACGTCACCCCTTCTTTGATACACCTATCACTTTGTCACCACAATCAACCGTTGCTGATGCAATCAGTTTATTGCACAAGCGCGCACATGGCGCAGTCGTTGTGGTTGAAAATGGCAAGCCAGTCGGAATCATTACCGAAGAGGATTGCAAGAGCGTTGATCGCTTCACACAGCTTGGTCAGGTAATGAGCAAAAACTTAACAACGATGCCTGATTCACTTGGTGCACGTGA
>JBILNA010000081.1:0-4343 GCA_044375255.1 Candidatus Planktophila sp. | reverse complement strand
CAGTGGAAAACTACTGCAGCAGCTCTTTCAACATGTGGTCAATGCCAGCAACCAAAGCTGCAGCACACTGCTTGCCCAACATGCGGTACATACAACCGTCGTCAGGTATTAGAGGTCTGATCTGAGCTCCATGCTCAGTGAGCAGCTGGGAGTAACACTCGATCCAGCTTTGCTTGAGTTGGCTTTTACTCACCGTTCATTTGCATATGAATCGGGAAGTAAAGAAACTAATGAACGTCTTGAATTCTTAGGCGATTCGGTTCTTGGTTTAATTGTCACTGAAGAGTTGTACAAACGCTATCCCGATTTTGATGAAAGCCGTTTATCTCCATTGCGTTCAGGTGTTGTAAACATGCGTGCGCTCGCAGATATTGCACGCGACTTACAGTTAGGGCAGTACATCCGCCTTGGAAAAGGTGAGGAAGTCACAAATGGCCGCGACAAGAACTCATTGCTTGCAGATGCGCTAGAGGCACTTATCGGCGCTATTTATTTACAGTTTGGTTTTGCGCGTTGCACTGAAATTGTGCGCGGGCTGATAACACCCACGATGGATTCAGCGGTGGCTCGTGGAGCAGGCCTTGATGGAAAGACCGCGTTGCAAGAACTTGCCGCATCTTTGGGTAAGGGCGCCCCCGAATACATTGTCAGTGAAGATGGACCTGATCATGATAAAAACTTCACAGCCGTTGCGATGTTAGCTGGAGAAGCGTTGAGTCAGGGCACTGGAAAAAGTAAGCGAGAGGCTGAACAAGTTGCAGCCCGTGCGGCCTATGAGGCTTTAAAAACCGCCAATCCGCAAGGCTGAATTCGTCAAAATCACGCTCAATAAGCGATAGGTTTATCGCGTGTATTTGAAGAGTATGACGCTTAAGGGCTTTAAGTCCTTCGCTTCTGCAACCACTCTTCGACTAGAACCTGGCATCACCTGCGTGGTCGGTCCTAACGGTTCAGGTAAATCAAATGTTGTAGATGCCCTCACCTGGGTTATGGGTGAGCAAGGCGCAAAATCACTTCGTGGCGGAAAAATGGAAGATGTCATCTTCGCGGGTACAAGTGGTCGAGCTCCGCTTGGTCGTGCTGAAGTTTCATTGACCATTGATAACAGCGATGGCGCACTTCCAATTGATTACACAGAAGTCACTATCTCAAGAATTCTGTTTCGAAATGGTCAAAGTGAATACCAGATCAATGGCGAAGCTTCACGCTTATTAGATATTCAAGAATTACTCAGCGATTCGGGTATCGGCCGCGAAATGCATGTGATTGTTGGTCAAGGTCAACTCGATGCAATTTTGATGGCAACACCTGAAGATCGTCGTGGTTTCATTGAAGAAGCAGCCGGCGTACTTAAGCATCGCAAGAGAAAAGAAAAAGCGCTTCGCAAATTAGATTCGATGCAAGCTAACCTTGCACGCGTCCAAGATTTAACTGTCGAACTCCGTCGTCAACTCCGGCCATTAGGCAAGCAAGCAGAGGTTGCTAAAAAAGCTGCAACAATTCAAGCTGATCTACGCGATGCCAAACTTCGTCTGCTAGCTGATGACTTCATCTCGATGTCAAAAACTCTGGAGCTTGAAGTTGCTGATGAGAATGCCCTTCGTGAACGTAGATCTGCAGTTGAAAATGAACTTGATGCAATCAGACGTCGTGAAGAAGCTTTAGATGCCCAAGCCGCTCACGAAAGCCCATTACTGGTTGCAGCACAAGAGACGTTTTACAACTTGAATTCTTTGCGAGAGAAATTCCGCGGAACTCAGAGTCTGGCTCAAGAGCGCTCCAGATTCCTTAATGAAGAAGCTGAAGAAGCTCGTACTTCAGGTCGGGATCCTGAAAGTTTGGATGCTGAAGCACGAACTCTTCGCTTGGAAGAAACCCAACTTCGTGCAGATGTTCTTACTGCACAGCAAGATTTAGCTCATGCAACAGCGGCGCTTGCTCATGCAGAGGCCGCTCTTAAGAGCGATGAAGACACTATTGCTGCCGCAATGCGTGCAATTGCCGATGCACGAGAAGGAACTGCGCGCCAAGAGGGCCACATCAAGTCTTTGAATGCTCGCCTTGAAGCAATCGCTGAAGAAATCGAGCGACTTACCAAGGCGCGTGATGATGCGCAGGCACGTGTCGATCAAGCTAAACAGCAGTACTCATCCCACGAACTTGAAATTGCAAGCGCAGATTCTGGTGAACTGGGACTGGATTCACTATATGAAAATTCAAAGTCGCAGCTAGAAAGCGCTAAAGCAAAGTACTCTGACTTAGTCGAAGCTGAACGATCTGCTGACCGTGAAAGAAACGCAGTGGAATCAAAGCTTGAAGCAATGAAGTTAACCTCTCAAACTCGTGATGGTGCATCAGCACTTCTTCGTGATTCTCGCGGGGTATCTATTCTCGGAAGTATCGCAGGGCTGATTGAAATTGATAGTGGTTGGGAAGCAGCGGCAGCTGCAGCGCTTGGAAGTCTTGCAGATGCAGTTGTGGTTAAGGATCTTTCCTCTGCTGTTACGGCATTGACAACTTTGCGCAATGAGAATCTTGGTCAAGCAGATGTTTTGGTATCTGAACCAGGACAAGGCGCAATCTCTGTGCTTCCGTCAGGCCTGAATCCGCTTTCTTCCCATATTCGTTCATCATCAATCGGTGACCTGATTACATCGCTCTTGGCTTCAACGGTTGTTGCAGAAAACGCAAACGCTGCAGAAGCCATCTTGAGATCGCATCCTTCGGTAACCGTTGTCACGCGTGATGGAGATGTAGTCTCACGTGATCGTGCACGTGGTGGCTCCAAATCTTCTTCATCACTAATTGAAATTAAAGCCTTGATTGATGGTCTTGAGACAAAGCTGCAAGAGATTACTCATAATTGCGATCGCCTAAAGTTTGAAATTTCTACCGCCAATTCCGAAGTTGCTTCACGCCAAGGTGATTTCGATGCAGCTCTTTCAAAGCTCAACGAATCAGATGCCCGAATCGCGGCATTAACTGAGCAACTGGCGGTATCTGGGCAAAATATGAAATCTTCAATGGCCGAAGTTGAACGCCTTAATACCTCGATTAGCGAAGCAACTGCCGCCAAGTCTCGCGATGAAGGCGAAATCGCTATTGCACAATCTCAATTACAACAACGCGGGGAAGTAGCTGAGCCAGATCATTCTCGTACCGAAGTTCTTCGCAACCAAGTTTCTATCGCTCGCACTTCTGAAGTAGAGGCACGACTTGCAGTCCGCACAATTGAAGAACGCGTAGATTCTGTTGCAGCACGTGCACTGACTCTGGAACAGTCAGCACAATCAGAACGAGATGCATCAGAGCGTGCAATTCTTCGACGCAGCGCACGAGCACGTGCAGCAGTTATTTCGCAAGCAGTTGCTGAAGCTGCCTATGAAGTTTTGATTCACATCGAGCGTTCTATCGCAAAGGCAGCAACTGAACGTGGACGCTTAGAAGAATCTCGCGCTGCTCGTGATGGCGAGACTTTAACTGTGCGTACACGTGGCAGAGAGCTTGCCTCACAGCTCGAGCAATTAACATCAAGTGTTCATAAGGATGAGATTGCACGCGCCGAACAACGACTTCGTATTGAAACTCTAGAAGCAAAAACTGTTGAAGAGTTTGGTATTGATACCGCTACTTTAGTCAACGAGTATGGACCAGACAAAGATGTACCTACCTTCCACGAGACCGATGAAGGAGAAATCATTTCGACTGAAATGGTTCCTTATCGTCGAGATCAACAGGAAAAGCGTCTGGCCTCCGCAGAGCGTTCGCTGAATTTGTTAGGAAAGATCAATCCTCTTGCACTCGAGGAGTACACATCTCTTGAAGAGCGCCTGAAGTTCTTAGCTGAGCAGTTAGAGGATCTGAAGAACACCAAGAAGGATCTTTTGGACATTATCAAGGAAGTAGATGATCGAGTTCAGTCGATCTTTATGGAAGCGTACGAAGAAACCGCCAAGCATTTTGAAGATATTTTCGCTCGCTTGTTCCCTGGTGGAGATGGTCGCTTAATCCTGACCGATCCTGACAATCCTTTGACAACAGGTGTCGATGTCGAGGCACGCCCTCCTGGAAAGCGAGTGAAGCGTCTTTCATTGCTTTCAGGTGGAGAAAAGTCTCTGACCGCCGTTGCCATGTTGGTTGCAATCTTCAAAGCTCGACCAAGTCCTTTCTATGTTTTGGATGAAGTTGAGGCAGCTCTGGATGATGTAAACCTTGGGCGTTTGTTGGGTGTACTTGAAGAACTTCGTGAGAGTTCTCAGTTGATCATCATTACTCACCAAAAGCGCACCATGGAAATTGCAGATGCGCTCTATGGTGTGACGATGCGTGGTGATGGTGTGACT
>JBILNA010000080.1:0-4364 GCA_044375255.1 Candidatus Planktophila sp. | reverse complement strand
GTAATGACAGGATTTAAAGATCTTGATCAATTAACACATGGCTTGCACCCAGGAAACATGATTATTTTGGCTGCGCGTCCTGCGATGGGTAAGTCAACACTTGGTTTGGATATCGCACGTAATGCATCCATTCACAATGGACAAACCTCTGTCATCTTCTCTCTTGAAATGTCAAAGAGTGAAATCACAATGCGTATGTTGTCCGCAGAAGCGCGAGTTGGTTTGAATAATATTCGTTCTGGATCTTTATCTGATGATGAATGGTCTCGTCTTGCACGTCGTATGGGTGAAATTTCAGAAGCGCCATTGTTTATCGATGACTCTCCCAACCTGTCAATGATGGAAATCCGCGCAAAGGCCCGTCGCCTTAAGCAGCGTCACAACTTAAAACTTATTGTTATTGACTACCTACAGCTGATGTCTAGCGGTAAAAAAGTTGAAAACCGTCAACAAGAGGTTTCTGAGTTCTCTCGCCAGCTTAAATTGATGGCAAAAGAGCTTAATATCCCCGTTATTGCTATCTCACAGCTCAACCGTGGACCAGAACAACGTACCGATAAGCGTCCTATGTTGTCTGACCTTCGTGAATCAGGCTCTATCGAACAAGATGCTGACGTTGTAATTATGTTGCACCGTGATGATATGTATGACACTCAAAATCGAACAGGTGAAGCAGATTTAATTGTTGCAAAGCACCGTAACGGACCAACTGCAAAGATTACTGTTTCAGCACAACTTCACTACGCACGCTTTGTTGATATGCCACAAAATCCAGGTGGCGGACAAGACTGGACGCAACAGCGCGAAGCTAATAACGCTGCACCAGAAGATAATTTCGGAGCTTAAATAGCGGCAGATCGAGCGCGATCTGCGATATAAATTCCAACTAGCACAACCGCTGCACCGAAAAGTTGAATACCATTCCAACTTTGTTGCAACCACAGCCATGCAAAGATTCCCGCAAAAACTGGTTCCAGCATTCCAATGACACTTGATGTTGATGCAGATAGCAATCGAAGACCAGCAATCACAAATAGGTAGGGAACTATTGTTCCTACCGTGACAATCCATAACAGCAGGACCCAGCCCGGCAATGTGCTTCCAGCAAATACACCTTTGAGATCCATATCAATTGAAAAAACCTCAAATGGAAACTGCCAGACCGGCATCGAAGAGATCCAGGTAAGAGATGCCATACCCAATCCCCATACAGTTAATGACAGAGCAGACATGCTTGTTCCAAAGCTCTTACCAATTAAAAAGTACGCTGTTAATGCAAAGGCGCTTAAGACCGCCCCAAGCAACCCAATGAGATCAAAACTTAAACCATTCCAGACCTGAGCAAGCAGGATCAATCCAAGCAATGACAACGCAATCGCCCCCCACATTGATGCGGGGACATACATTTTGCGGACGTATTTGATCCACAAGGCGATCCAAATCGGTGCGGTGAATTCAATGATTAAAACGAGGCTGAGCGGAACTCCTCGCTGGATTCCTAGGAAATACCCCGCCTGAACCGCAGCAAAACCAATGATTCCGTAAGCAGCCAGCTTTGAAATCAGCTTCTTGGGAGCCTTTAAAGAGTCGCGATCAATAAATAATGCAATCGCTAAGAGAATGAAGAATGCGCCAATAGCACGCACCTGCGCTAAACGAAATGGCGATATATGGTCCAAAACAACGGTCGAAATAACCCCGTTGAAGGAGAAAATCAGCCCTCCCATAATGAGGTAAAACTCACCGCGGTGCTTTGTAAGCATCCCCGAAGGTTACCTTACAAAGTTAGAAAGCAGATTCAGCTAAAAAGCAGATTCTGGGAGCTCCATGATCGCTCCATCGGTTGCTTCTACGATCTTACGATCTGCGGTGATGTGTGGCAGATTGTTGTGAACGAAGAACTTTGCTGCTGCAATCTTTCCTGTGTAGAAATCTGCATCTTTTCCAGCATTTGGCAGTTTTTCAACTGCGATATCTGCCTGACGTAGCAACAACCAGGATGTGATGATGTCGCCAACAGCCATTAAGCAACGAGATGAGTTCAGACCAACCTTGTAGATATTTACTGGATCTGTTTGTGACTCCATTGCATGTCCAACAAGAACAGCAACAATTCCATTCAGGTCATCAAGTGCCTTAAGCAGCATCTTCTTTTCATCTGCATTAGCTCCGCCACTTTCAGCAAACTTCTGAATCTCTTTACCTAGTAGACCAAGTGCGCGTCCACCATCTTTAACAACCTTACGGAAGAAGAAATCCAATCCTTGAATCGCAGTTGTACCTTCATACAAAGTATCGATCTTTGCATCGCGTACATATTGTTCTAGTGGCCAATCGCGAGTAAATCCTGCGCCACCAAATGTTTGTAGTGATTCAGTACCAAGAAGTGTCCAAGACTTTTCAGATCCATATCCCTTAACAACAGGAAGCAAAAGATCGTTGAGCTTTTCCATATCTTCAGCGCGCTCTTTATCGCCCGCCTTGATTGCAAGCTCAATTTCATCTTGAATCGATGCGGTGTATAGAACAAGTGCACGCATTCCTTCACTGTAAGACTTCTGAACCATCAGCGAACGACGCACATCTGGGTGCTTAATAATGGTTACACGAGGCGATGCCTTGTCATTCATTACCTTCATATCGCCGCCTTGTACGCGCTCTTTCGCGTACGACAACGCCTGCATATATCCAGCAGAAAGTGTGGCAATCGCCTTTGTTCCCACCATCATGCGAGCAAATTCAATAACCTTAAACATCTGTGCAATACCTTCGTGCACATCACCTAGCAAGTAACCAACTGCAGGCTCTTTTTCTCCCAAGTTAACTTCGCAGGTTGCGGAAACATTAAGACCCATTTTGTCTTCAAGTTGCGTTACAAAAACTCCGTTGCGCTTACCAAGTTCTCCTGTTTCAAAATCAAACATAAACTTAGGAATTAAGAATAGAGAAAGACCCTTTGTTCCTGGTCCGCCACCTTCACGACGAGCAAGTACAAAGTGAACAACATTGTCATAAAAATCAGCGTCTCCTGATGTGATGTAACGCTTTGTTCCGGTGATGTGCCAGGTTCCATCAGCTTGTTGAACAGCTTTAGTGCGCCCTGCACCAACATCTGAACCTGCATCAGGTTCTGTCAGCTGCATCGTTGCACCCCAGTGCTTATCAACCATTAACTTAGCAATCTTCTTTTGCTCTTCTGTTCCTAAAACATAAGCAACCTGAGCGAAGGCATAACCAGATGCATAGATATGAATTGCAGGATTTGAACCCAAAACCATTTCAGCGATTGCCCAACGAACTGATGGAGGAATCTTCAATCCACCTAATTCAACTGGTGCGTCAACACGCCACCATTCGCCATCAACGTATGCCTTGTATGACTTCTTGAAACTTTCCGGCAAAGTGACATTGCCAGTTTCCTTATTCAAAACCGCGCCAACACGATCACCTTCCACAAAAGATGCAGCTAAATCGTTTTCACATAAACGCTTTACCTCTTCCAGCATTCCCATCGCAGTATCGCGATCAACTTCGGAATACAGGCTTTGACCCATAATCTTGTCGCGACCCAACAGGTCAAAGAGGCAGAATTCAATGTCACGTAGATTTGCTTTGTAATGGCTCATGTCTAAATTCTGCTACCCGTCAGTAACTTACGCAACCCCATTTGAGCGTGAGTTTTCAAGCCTTGGCTCGTATAGGCTCACGCCGTGTTACTTAGCGATCGCGATATCCGCGCAGAAATAGCAGCTGGCCGAGTCGGCTGCGAACCATTCCACGAGGCGATGATCCAACCATCATCTGTTGATGTTCGCCTGGACAAGTACTTCCGCGTTTTTGAAAATCACAAGTACAGCGTGATCGATCCTTCCATGGAACAACCAGAGTTAACCCGCGAAGTTGTTGCAGACGGCGATGAACCATTCATCTTGCACCCAGGCGAATTTGTTTTGGCAAGTACATACGAAGTCATCACATTGCCTGATGACATTGCAGGACGCCTAGAAGGAAAGTCTTCACTTGGTCGCCTTGGTTTGCTCACACACAGCACCGCAGGTTTTATCGACCCAGGCTTCAGTGGGCACATCACTCTTGAGCTTTCAAATGTTGCCAACCTGCCAGTCAAGTTGTTTGCCGGGATGAAGATCGGTCAACTGTGTCTCATCAAACTCTCATCTCCTGCTGAGCATCCTTACGGCAGCGAGAAGTACGGTTCTAGGTATCAAGGACAGCGTGGTCCAACACCAAGCCGTTCATTCCTCAACTTCCACAGATCGCCAATTGAATAAAGGTTCACTCAATTAATTAGTCGGAATAAACCGACAGAAAGCGCGGTTTAATTAGGTATGAAAACAATCATTGTT
>JBILNA010000079.1:0-4384 GCA_044375255.1 Candidatus Planktophila sp. | reverse complement strand
GAAAACCCTATTGAAAGTATTTGCGGTTCTTGCCGTATTAGCAATTGCTTTTGCATCATTTACAACACTCGGAGGAGATGACACAGTGTCAGAATCAGCAGCAGGACTTCCAGCAGTAACAGGAAACATTGGCGAAATGCCAAACATTGCAGCTCCAACAGGTACTGCGCCAACAACTCTAGAAAAACAAGACATTATCGTTGGAACCGGAACAGAGATTCAACCAACTTCAACCCTGACAGTTCATTACACATTGATGGCATGGTCGACAGGAGAGATTCTTGAATCATCATTGAATGGTGGACAACCGGCAACATTTCCGCTTTCAGGTGTGATCGCCGGCTGGCAGGAGGGCTTGCCTGGAGCAAAGGTTGGCGGTCGTAGACTCCTAGTTATTCCTCCAGCACTAGGTTATGGACCTTCTGTAGGTCACCCTCTTGAAAAAGAGACATTGATCTTCGTTGTGGACGTAATCGCCGTTTCATAACAAGCCTTTAGCAAAACCCCATCGGCCACTGTGGCTGGTGGGGTTTTGTCTTTGTTCACCTTGTATTCATCATGGATTGAGTACGCTCTCCTCATGAAGAAAGTGCTTGGCGAGTACCTAGGAACGACATTACTGGTAGCGATTGTTGTTGGCTCAGGAATTATGGCCACCAATCTCTCGCAGGATGTTGGGGTTCAGCTCTTAATCAACACAATCTCAACGGTCTTTGGGTTAGCTGTATTAATTCAAATTCTTGGGCCGATTAGCGGAGCTAATTTCAATCCAGTTGTAACAATGGTTGATCTAATTCAAAAGCGCACCAACATCGCAACCTTTATTCAGTATGCAGTTGCTCAAATTCTAGGCGCGATATCAGGTGCCTTGCTGGCAAATGCAATGTTTGATCATGCGATTGTTGAAACAGCAACAAAGCTTCGCTCAGGAAGCAATCTTTATTTGGCAGAAGTGGTTGCAACTGCGGGATTAATCCTGGTTATCAATCTTTTGGTCTCTCAAAAGAACCTAACAGTCATTCCTGTAGCAGTAGCTGCTTGGATTGGAAGTGCTTACTTCTTCACTAGTTCCACATCATTTGCAAACCCTGCCGTGACAATCGGTCGAACATTTACCGACTCATTTGCTGGAATCGCACCAGAGTGTGCACCTCAATTTATCGCCGCCCAAATTCTCGGAGCCTTAATTGGCCTGGGCCTAGTGAAAGTGCTGACACATGACAAATAAACCAACCGTTCTTTTTGTTTGCGTTCACAATGCGGGCCGTTCACAAATGGCAGCTGGTTTCATGCGCGAGCTTGGACAAGGCCGAGTCGAAGTACTTTCTGCAGGTAGCGCACCAAAGGATTCGATCAACCCAATTGCAGTTGAGGCTATGGCCGAAGTTGGAATTGATATTGCAAATAACACTCCAAAGGTTTTAACTACTGAGGCTGTTCAAGAATCAGATGCAGTTATCACCATGGGTTGCGGGGATGTCTGCCCGTTTTATCCAGGAAAGCGTTATGAAGACTGGGTTCTAGATGATCCTGCTGGACAAGGGATTGAATCTGTTCGCGTTATTCGAGATGAGATTAAAGGCCGAGTAGAAGCTCTGCTTGCAGAACTTTTAGCCTAATTTCATTCTCTAAGTGCACTGCCATTTGATTGCATAGCCCCGATGCCTACAATAAGAGTATGAAGCGCCGGGTAGGGCTAGGTACAATTCTTTCACTGGTGTTGGTTCTTGCTTTTGCGCCCGCTTCCTATTCTGGAGATGCGTTACCAGTTCCAACAGGTGAAATCACCAATCTCAAAGTCAGCTCAACTGCAATAAATGCTGGGCAATCAGTCACAATCACATTTGATGTAAATCTTTCTTCGTCTACCGCTACAGGTTTGGTCTTTACAGTCGGGATTGGGGCCGTGGGAGATGAAAATGGTGATCCATGGACTGATGAATATTGGACTACCCAACCTACATTGATTAGCGGTGACCAAAATCGTGGATCGTGGAGTGCAACGGTGACTATTGCAGGAACGGCATATTCAGGCGAATACATTGCTTGGGTTAGTACTAACTCTAAGTTAGTTAACACCCGAGGAACATCAACAACGATCCAAATTAACGGAACAACTAAACCAGTCATAATCCCGATGCAGGGATCGATTAGTAATCTCGCAGTCGATAAGCCTTCCATTAAAGCAGGAGAAAAAGTTGTAATTACTTTTGATTTGGAAATGACTGCGGTCCCGACGAGTTTCCAAGCGGTTAGAACTTGGATTGGTGCTTCAACGGACGAGAATGGTGATTCTTGGACATATGAACAGTGGCAATCCGGACCATCAACTCGAATTTCAGGGACAGAACTTAAAGGACGCTGGAGTTCAGAGATCACAATTCCTGAAACAGCATTTTCTGGAAGCTACAGAGCATCAATTATTCTGCCAAATAAACTGTTTACGGTAAGTGGCGGTTCTGCAAATTTACAAATCGTTGGGGTCAGTAAGCCAATCGTAACTCCACTGAGCGGAACTGTTTTTGGTGTTACTTCGAAGTCAGCAACTTTCGAAGCTGGCAAAACCTACGATTTCGAGTTTGAAGTTTCCTTGAATCAAATACCAACAAATCCAATTATGTTTGCTGGTTATGTGGCCCTTGCAGATCAAGAGGGAGGCCCTGCTATACCTTGGGAAGATCAATGGAACAAAGGTCAATTAATCGCAGGGGACTATGCAAAAGGTAGATGGAAAGTCCCAATCTCCTTTCCGGAAGAAATGTTTTCAGGCAACTATGTCTTTCGGGTGGGACCACCGAGTAAGACAATTTCTGTACCTTCAAATGGTTTCAACTTCCGAGTTTCTGGTCTCACACCGATTCCTCCATTTGATCCGGTCTATGTTTTTTCAAACCAAAACTTAGCTCCAAGTAAAGTCTTACCAGGAACCCCTGTTAAAGCTAGCTTTACCTTGAAGACAAATGACGCACGAGTTTCTACCCCCGAATGCATCATGGATGGTGCCAGTCAGGGCTGGATAAAAGCGACCTTAAAGAGCGGCACAGCCATGGATGGTAATTGGGAGTGCTTGCTCCCTATGGATAAGTCCACTCCTCCAGGTACATATGAGTTTCACATGGCAGTTGTTGGTTATGCCAATAACGAAAAAAATGAAGAGCGCGTTGTTTTGCCAGTAACTGTTGTAGCCAACCAAGAAGATCTGTACGGCCCCTTTGTAGATTCTGTCTATATCGATTCTGTAAGCACATCATCAACTGCTGCAATAGATTCTGATCGAGTTTCTACAATTACAGATTTCAAGCCCGGCAGACTTATTGCGCGTCTTTACATTTCACCAGGAAAAGGAAATGTTTTAGCATCCATCAACGGACCAGGAATTCTTGGAACTACAAGTGCGTTTGCCCTTTCGAGAGCCCTGATAGTCAATAGAAGTTTTATATCAGGAACCAACCTTTATGTTTTTTCTGATGGATCCGCTGGGCGTTCAACTATTTCCCTTACCTTAAACGGTAAGTCATTTAGCAAGCAGCTTGATTTCTATTCTGCTGCGTTAGGCATGCCATTGCCTGTGGCCACACCGACCGCATCGCCAAGTAAGTTACCCACTCCTTCACCAACACCAACCCCAAAGGTGTCTCCGAGCACAATCCCTTCTCCCGCCTCTATCCCTTCTTTACCTGCGGTCGCATCACCGTCGCCATCACCAACACCAGAACCACCAACCCAAGTGACTGCATCTCCAACCTCAACCCCAACCCCTTCCAGACCAGCATTGATCTCTGCTTCTCCTACCCCCACCAGAGCAATTACTCCTAAGCCAACGGTTTCTTCCAGCTCAATAAAAATCGCAGTACCCAAAAAAGTCACAATCACATGTGTCAAAGGAAAACTGACCAAGAAAGTGACGGCAGTAAAACCTGTTTGTCCTGTTGGCTACAAAAAGAAGTAAGTGGCTAATTAGCCAAAATTGAAGTCGCGATTTTTAAGTCCTTTTCAAAAACCATCAGCTGCGGTCCATCTAGGGTTTGCGTTAGCGTGGCTTTGATATTGGCATCAGTTAGCTTTTGCAAACTCATCTGAGCTTCGATGTAGTTGCTAGGAGTTTGCAACGGTCTCAGTAATCCGTATTGATCTTTCTTTCCAGCCTTAATAGGCGTGATGATCATGCGCTTGTTTGATGAAAATCCCCACTTAAGAACCAAAATTAATAGTGCTAATCCTGCAAACCCGCCAAAGGATTGCAGGAAGAGTCCGTTATTGATTCCACCAAGCATGAAGTTAGTCTAGTAGAACTTGATGAGCTCCTGCATAAAGGCAATCTCTTTTTCGGCATCTGGCGAGCCTTGATTAATTAAGCAAACCTTTTATACAGCTTCTTGTTGCC
>JBILNA010000078.1:0-4391 GCA_044375255.1 Candidatus Planktophila sp. | reverse complement strand
CAGGCATATGTTGCAATCGAATCTCCACGTGGAGAACTTGGTGCTTCAGTTGTGTCAGATGGTGGAACAAAGCCATACCGAGTTCACTTCCGTGAGCCATCCTTTAACAATTTGCAGTCAACTGCGGCAATGAGTGAAGGCGGAATGGTTGCCGACATTATTGGTGCAGTTGCTTCGATCGATCCAGTTATGGGAGGCGTTGATCGCTAATGGCATTTTCATCTGAAGATCTTTCAACAATGGATTCGATCATCAAGCGTTATCCACGTTCTCGTTCTGCAATCATGCCTTTGCTTCACTTTGTGCAATCAAAAGCTGGTTATGTAACTAATGAAGGCATCGAAGTTATTGCACAGCTGCTAGATCTAGAGTCCGCCGAAGTCACTGCTGTATCTACCTTTTATACCCAGTACAAGCCAACTCCGGTTGGTGAGTACCACGTAGGTGTTTGCACAAATACTTTGTGCGCAATCATGGGTGGAGATGCGATCTTTGCATCCCTCAAGGATCACCTTGGAATTGGTAATGATGAAGTCACCGCTGATGGAAAAGTTTCATTGGAACACATTGAATGTAATGCGGCTTGCGATTACGCACCAGTTGTTATGGCTAACTGGGAGTTCTACGACAACCAGACAGTCGAGTCTGCAAAAGAGTTAGTTGATTCAATGCGTGCGGGTAATCCAAAGCCACCAACACGTGGACCAAGTCGCTTGGTTACTTACAAAGAAGCTTCAGCCGTTCTCGCTGGATTAAATGACGGTCTTGCACACGAAGGTGTTCAAGCAGGTGAGCCAACATTGCTTGGCTTGAAACTTTCGAAAGAGGGCAAGTAATGACAAAGCTAGCTCCAGTTTTATCTGCACACTGGGATGAAAAAGATTCATTTACCCTAGAAGGTTACAAGCGTCATGGTGGTTATAAGGCTGCTGAAAAAGCTTTGACAATGGATCCAGATGCTGTCATTCAACTAGTTAAAGATTCAGGACTTCGCGGTCGTGGTGGTGCAGGTTTCCCAACAGGTATGAAGTGGGGATTTATTCCACAAGGCGATAATAAGGATCACTACTTAGTTGTTAACGCTGATGAATCTGAGCCAGGAACATGCAAGGACACTCCATTGCTGATGGCGAATCCACACGTTTTGATTGAAGGCTGCATCATCGCCTGTCACGCAATTCGCGCAAAGCATGCATTTATCTATATCCGCGGTGAAATCACACACGTTGCGCGTCGAGTAAATCAAGCTATTGCTGATGCGTATGCAGCAGGAATTCTTGGAAATGGAATCGATGTTGTTTTGCACGTTGGAGCAGGTGCTTACATTTGTGGCGAAGAAACCGCTCTTCTTGATTCACTTGAAGGTTTCCGCGGACAACCTCGTTTACGCCCACCTTTCCCTGCAATTGCAGGACTTTATGCTCGTCCAACGGTTGTCAACAATGTTGAATCAATCGCATCTGTTCCAGCAATTGTCATGAATGGCGCTGAGTGGTACCAATCAATGGGAACTGAAAAGAGCAAGGGAACAACCCTGTACTCACTGTCAGGTCACGTTGTTAATCCAGGACAGTTTGAAGCACCATTAGGAATCACACTTCGTGAAATTTTGGATCTTGCAGGTGGAGTTCGCCCAGGACACAAGTTGAAGTTCTGGACACCTGGTGGATCATCAACTCCGTTGTTTACTGATGCACACCTTGATGTTCCATTGGATTACGAAGGTGTTGCAGCAGCTGGATCGATGCTTGGCACCAAAGCTCTCCAAATCTTTGATGAAACAACTTGCGTCGTGCGTGCAGTGCTTCGCTGGACTGAGTTCTACAAGCACGAATCATGCGGAAAGTGCACACCTTGTCGTGAGGGTACTTGGTGGTTGGTGCAGATTCTCCGTGATCTTGAAGAAGGCAAGGGAACAGAAGCAGATCTTGCCAAACTGCTTGATCTTTGCGACAACATCATGGGCCGTTCATTCTGCGCTCTTGGTGATGGTGCAACTAGCCCAATCACATCTTCAATTAAGTATTTCCGCGATGAATACATTGCGCACGTGACAAATGGTTCATGCCCATTTGATCCAGTTGCATCAACACTATTTGTTGGGGCAGGTGCATAAGTGAGTACTGAAGTTTCAGAAATGATCACCCTTGTAATCGATGGTTTCGAAGTAACTGTTCCAAAGGGAACACTTGTAATTCGTGCCGCAGAACAACTTGGTATTCAGATTCCACGTTTTTGTGATCACCCACTTCTTGATCCAGTTGGTGCATGTCGTCAGTGTTTAGTTGATATCGAAATTAATGGTCGTGCTTTTCCAAAGCCACAGGCCTCCTGCACAATCCCTGTAGAAACCGGAATGATCGTAAAGACTCAATTAACCTCACCTGTCGCTGAAAAAGCACAGCGTGGAGTCATGGAGCTTTTGCTTGTAAACCACCCACTTGATTGCCCAGTGTGTGACAAGGGTGGCGAGTGCCCATTACAGAACCAAGCAATGAGCAATGGTCAAGGCGCTTCACGTTTTGAAGGCGTAAAGCGCACATTTGAAAAGCCAATCAATATTTCTTCACAGGTACTCCTTGATCGTGAGCGTTGTGTTCTTTGTGCACGCTGTACACGTTTTTCTGAGCAGATTGCTAGCGATCCATTCATTACCTTGAATGAGCGCGGTGCATTGCAACAAGTTGGTATCTACGAGAACCAACCATTCGAGTCATACTTTTCTGGAAACACAGTTCAGATCTGCCCAGTAGGAGCACTGACAGGTGCTGCTTATCGTTTCCGTGCACGCCCATTTGATTTAGTTTCGACTCCATCTGCATGCGAGCACTGTGCATCTGGTTGCGACATGCGCACCGATGTTCGTCGCGGAAAAACTCTGCGTCGCTTAGCTGGAGAAGATGCGTCAGTTAATGAAGAGTGGAACTGCGATAAGGGTCGTTGGGCATTTAAGTATGTAACCGCGGTTGATCGCCTTAAGCACCCAATGATTCGTAACGCTTCAGGTGAACTCGTTGAAGCCTCATGGCCAGAAGCGCTAGCAGTTGCTGCCGAAGGACTTAAGTCTGCAAAGGCTGCAGTTCTTGTTGGTGGTCGCGCAACCTATGAAGATGCATATGGTTACAGCAAATTTGCTCGTGTTGCACTGGGTACCAATGATATTGATTTCCGTTCACGTCTTTCATCAGATGAAGAACGCGAATTCATCGCAGCCCGTGTAGTTGGTTCATCAACAACTTACCGCGATATTGATAAGGCTGATCAAGTCCTTCTAGTTGGCTTTGAGCCAGAAGAAGAGTCGCCCATTGTTTTCTTGCGCATCAATAAGCACTTCCGCAAGCGTGCTTTGAAGGTTGTTTCAATCGGCTCAAAGGAATCTATTGCGGTAGACAAGTTAAATGCTGAGTTTGTAAAAGTTGCACCAGGACAAGAAGCAGCAGCAATTGCTTCGCAGAAGCTGACTGATAAGTCGGTCATCCTTGTTGGTGAACGTGCTGCAGAGAGTGCGGGAGCGCTCAGCGCTGTTGCTGCTCTTGCAGATTCAACTGGTGCAAAACTTGCTTGGATCCCACGTCGTGCAGGTGAGCGCGGTGCCATTGAAGCCGGTGCAATTGGAAATCTTTTGCCTGGTGGTCGTCCAGTAACTGATGCAGCAGCACGGGTTGATATCGCAGCAGCGTGGAATACCAATTCAATTCCTGCTGAAATCGGTCTTTCAACTTCAAAGATTATTGATGCAGTAAACACAGGACAGATCGGTGCACTGTTAGTTGGTGCTGTTGATCCACTCGATGGCGATAACAGCCAAGCTGCACTTTCAGCTCTTGATAAAGCATTTGTGGTTTCTCTTGAAATTGCACCTAGTGCGGTGACGGCTCGAGCAAATGTTGTGTTACCTGTTGCAGCAGTAACTGAAAAGTCGGGCTCGTTCCTTAACTGGGAAGGTCGCCCACGTTCATTTGATGCAGCGGTTGCTGATTCACTCAACCGAAGTGATTTAAGAATTCTTTCAATGATCGCCGAAGAAATGGGCATCTCGTTAAATCTTGGAACAGTAACTTCAGCGGCGAAAGAGATTGCATCTCTTGGTGTCTGGGATGGCGCTCGTGCACAGTTCAATAAGGTCGCACCACAAACGCAGCCATCGCTTAACAACGATCAAGCTTTGATTACTTCGTGGCGCCGTTTACTAGATCTCGGAACTTTACAAGAAGGTGAAGAACACCTTGCTGGTACTGCTCGCAGAACCGTTGCAGTTATCTCGCCCAAGCGAGCTCAATCAATGGGTGTAGTCGATGGCGATCAACTGAAGATCTCAACTCCGCAAGGCTCTGTAACGCTTTCAGCGCTAGTTGAAAACATTCATGATGATGCGATTTGGGCACCTCGTA
>JBILNA010000077.1:0-4447 GCA_044375255.1 Candidatus Planktophila sp. | reverse complement strand
AATGCTTAATTCGATTGGTCTGCAAGGCCCAGGAATAGATGCGTTTTTAAGCAAAGATGTTCCATATTTAGTAGAACAAAAGGCTCGAATAATTGTTTCAATCGCTGGAGAAACAGTTGAAGAGTACTCAACTTTGGCGCGAAAACTTCGTTCGGTATCTGGAATTAGTGCAATTGAAGTGAATATATCCTGTCCAAATGTTGAAAATCGAGGTCTTGTTTTTGCCTGCGATCAGGAAGCTTCTAGACGAGTAATAGACGGAGTTCGTAGAACGATCGGTGGAGAGCTTCCGATCATTGCCAAGTTGTCTCCAGATGTAACTGATTTAGTAGCAATTGCAAAAGGTGTAGTTGATGCAGGAGCTGATGGCCTCGCTTTAATCAACACAGTTCTTGGAATGGTCATCAACCTGGACACGATGCGACCACATCTGGGTGGAAAAACAGGGGGTTTGTCCGGTCCTGCTATTCGCCCGATCGCGGTTCGTGCGGTGTATCAAGTTCATGCAGCTTTGCCTAACACCCCAATTCTTGGAATGGGCGGAATCGCATCGGGTAGAGATGCCCTTGAAATGATTCTTGCAGGCGCAAGTGGAGTATCGATCGGTACGGCTAGTTTCGGAAATCCAACCGCAATTATGTCGATTCAAACTGAACTAAAGCAGCTGTTATTGGATAGAGGTTTTACTTCATTGAAACAAGCTGTTGGGTTTGCGCATCGTCCAACAGAGGGAGAGTAAATGAGTAAAGCTCCTATCGTCTTGGCGGTAGACACACCTGAATTAGAAACGGCTATAGCTTGGGTCAAAGCTACTCAAGACCATGTGAGCGTTTTCAAATTAGGCCTTGAATTTTTTCTAACCTTTGGATCAGAAGGCGTAAAAGCTATTCAAGGTGAAACTGATTCAGACATTTTTCTTGATTTGAAGCTGCACGATATTCCACATACAGTGAGGGGAGCTGCAAAAGCGGTGGCGCATCTTGCTCCCAAATTCCTCACAGTGCATGCATCCGGTGGCGAATCCATGATTAAAGCTGCCGTTGATGCTTTACCCAATACCAAAGTTACTGGTGTAACAATCCTCACCTCATTATCAGAAGCTGATGTAGCCGAAGTTGGTTTTAAGGCGACTGCGCTGCAATCGGCGGTCCAACTTTCTAAGGTAGCAATAAATGCTGGCGCTGCAGCCATCGTATGCTCACCGCTTGAAATTTCAGCGGTACGTCAACAAGTAGGCGTAGCTCCCGTCATCATCACGCCGGGCGTTCGTCCAACAGATATGGTTGGAAGTGATGACCAGCAACGAACAATGACGCCCCAAGATGCGATCGCTGCTGGTGCGAACTTGGTTGTAATCGGTCGTCCAATTACACAGCGCTGGGAACTAGGTGCGCAGGCTATGAAGGAGCGCGCCCAAGAGATTGGCGCACACTTAATTTAATCTCCACTAGATTTAACCCATGGGAACGCCTCCACAATTAACGCCAGAGCAACGCATAGCGGCTTTAGCTAAGGCGTCAGCATCTAGAAAAAGGCGCGCAGTCATCAAGAGTCAGATCAAGAATGGTCAAATAGGAATTGATGATGTTCTTTCTTTGGCGAAAACAGATGAAGCGATAGGCAAGATGCGGGTTAAAGAGTTACTCGAATCTTTATCTGGTGTTGGGAAAGTGCGTGTAATTTCCCTGATGGAGCGCCTGAATATTTCATCCACTCGTAGAATTCAGGGCTTAGGAAGACATCAGATGAAGGAATTGCGTAACGAATTCGTAAAAACGGATTCAGCGTTGAAGCCTGGAAGATTATTGGTTCTATCAGGTCCGGGTGGAGTTGGAAAAAGCACGGTAGCAAAAAAACTTCGCGAAGAGGCAGATTTTTGGGTCAGTGTTAGCTTCACAACTCGAGAACCACGAATCAATGAAGTTGAAGGTCGTGATTATTTCTTTGTTAGTGATGAGGTTTTTTCACAAATGATTGCGGATGATCAATTTTTGGAATGGGCTGAATTTGCTGGAAATCGCTACGGAACTCCGCAACGCCAAGTTGAAGATGCACTTCGTCTGGGCAAGAATGTTTTGCTTGAAATTGAAATAGCCGGAGCGAAACAAGTGAAAGCTCACCTGCCTCAATCTGTCCTGGTTTTTCTAGAACCCCCGACCTGGGAAGAACTCGTCTCGCGTCTTGAAGGGCGAGGAACTGATGGTGAGCAAAGAAGGGCCGAGAGGTTGGAGTTGGCTCAGCAGGAGCTGGCAGCAGCGGCCTTTTTCGATGTTGTCGTGGTAAATGACCAGGTCGAGAGCGTTGTCCATAAACTGATAGAGTTAGCCCAGAATTAGGTCGGGACCACACAAGATTGATCACAGAAGCGGGGATAACCATGGATGGCATTACAAATCCACCTATTGATGAACTTCTAGACAAGAGCGGCTCAAAGTACAGCTTGGTTCTGTATGCAGCTAAGCGTGCTCGTCAGATCAACGCGTATTACTCACAGCTCGGCGAAGGTCTTTTGGAATATGTCGGACCGCTCGTAGAGACACATGTACATGAGAAGCCTCTTTCAATCGCTCTTCGCGAAATCAACGAGGGACTTCTAACGATTGAAAACCTCGAGCCAACTGCCTAGTTTTTTATGACACTCCAAGGCCGCGAGGTTATTCTCGGAGTTGGTGGTGGAATCGCCGCCTATAAATCCTGTGAACTTTTGCGTCGGTTACAAGATCGCGGTTATGTGATCACAGTCGTTCCCACCCCTGCATCCCTTAATTTTGTAGGGGCTGCTACCTGGGAAGCGCTCTCAGCTCGGCCCGTTAATACACAAGTGTGGGAAAGTGTTCATACAGTTCCACACATTGCACTGGCTGAAAGAGCTGATTTCTTTTTGATTGCGCCAGCTACGGCAGATTTAATTGCTCGTTTGGCGATGGGGAGAGCCGATGATCTGCTCACCAACTTAGTTTTAGCTTCTGATGTACCAAAAATGCTGGTACCCGCAATGCATCCATCGATGTGGCTAGATCCTGCAACGGTTGCAAATGTAAACACACTAAAGCAGCGCGGTTTTATTGTGATGGATCCTGAAGTCGGCAGATTAACAGGTAGTGATATCGGTCCCGGAAGATTCCCTGAAACAGCGGCAATCATTTCCCGCTTTGATGAAGTAACTGGCCAAGTTCAGGACCTTAAAGGATTAAAAGTTTTGGTCACAGCTGGAGGAACCAGAGAAGCTATTGATCCTGTCCGTTTCATTGGCAATCGATCCTCAGGAAAACAAGGAATTGCAGTAGCAAATGCGGCCAAAAATCGTGGAGCGAAGGTTCAACTTATCGCTGCCAATTGTGATGTGTCTGGCCTTACTGGCATGGATGTTATTAAAGTGGAAACAACACTTGAAATGCAGAGCGCGTTGCGAGCCAACTTTCCATCATGCAACATCTTGGTAATGAGTGCAGCGGTTGCAGACGCCCGTCCAAGACAGGTGTCAGTTCAAAAATTAAAGAAATCTTCACTTGAAAGCATCGTGCTACAACAGAACCCAGACCTACTTGCAGAGCTTTCCCCGAACAAGGGTGATCGGATTTTGGTTGGCTTTGCCGCTGAAACCAAGGAACATCTGCAAGAGGCTCGCAGAAAGTTGGAGAGCAAGGGCCTTGATGTGATTTATGTAAATGATGTTTCGGGCGGGGCAATCTTTGGCCAGGACACAACTATGGGTACCATTCTCTTACGCAATGATGCGGATATAGCGATCAAGGAAGTCTCCAAAGACGCTCTCAGTAATGTACTTCTTGATCACGCCATTCGGCAGTTAGGTTAAAACTATGTCAAAGCGTCTCTTTACTTCAGAATCAGTAACCGAAGGCCACCCAGACAAGATCGCAGATGCAATTTCCGATGCGGTTTTGGATTCTTTGCTATCGCAAGATACAAAAAGCCGCGTGGCAGTTGAAACACTTATTACTACAGGCCAGGTGCATGTGGCCGGTGAAGTAACAACTAATGGTTATGCAGATGTCATGGGAATAGTCAGAGATACAGTTCTTAACATTGGATATGACTCATCCGATAAAGGTTTCGATGGAAACAGTTGTGGCGTATCAATCTCTATTGGTCAACAATCACAAGACATTGCCCAGGGCGTGGATGATGCTTATGAGCACCGCGTAACTTCTGCGGTAGACCCATTAGATTTACAAGGCGCAGGCGACCAAGGATTAATGTTTGGTTACGCATGTGATGACACCAAAGAATTGATGCCTCTCCCGATCTGGCTAGCACATGCGCTTTCTCAGCAATTGACGAAGGTTCGTAAGTCAGGTGAGCTGGCATATTTACGCCCTGATGGAAAAACTCAGGTAACAATCGAGTACGAAGGTGACCGCGCAGTTGCCTTGAATACAGTCGTTATTTCCAGCCAGCATGCTGAAGAAGTTGATGTCGTAAAGAA
>JBILNA010000076.1:0-4465 GCA_044375255.1 Candidatus Planktophila sp. | reverse complement strand
TGACCACAAAATTAGGATGGGTTGCAAGGAGTCTTAGTAATTCCCCGCCGGCATACCCGCTTGCTCCGATGACTGCTGTTTTCATGGAACCAGCGTAACCGAATGTCAATAATTATGCAATCTTATGCATAATTATGCGGTGCGGACAATAGCTCCGAACTTAGCCGCAGCCACAGCGGTTGCAGCTTCGCGCATTGCCGAAACTTCTTCACCCGTTAGAGTGCGATCTGGGGCGCGGAATACCAAAGTGAATGCAAGTGAAACCTTGCCATCGCCGATCTTGTCGTAGCGATCAAACAGTGTGATGGATTCCAGTAAATCGCCCGCACCTTCACGCAACGCTGCCTGAAGATCGCCCGCACTTACCGTCGAATCAACAATAAGCGCAACATCTTGCACCGCGGCCGGCATTGTCCCGACCGTAGTTGGTCGAACTAGCTCTGATTCAGGAAGAGCATTAAGCGCCACGGCAAATGCAACTGATCGCTCGGGTAGTCCATAGGCAGCCACTATCCGCGGGTGTAGTTCACCTGCGTGTGCAACGGCTTTGCCGTTAACGACTAATTCAGCGCAACGGCCTGGATGCCAAGGTGCTAGATCTGATCGAGCAACGGTCCACTCTAGATTGCACAACGCCAAAACATCTTGGGCAAAAGCAATTGCATCCTGCCAGTTATAGGCACGAGCTTTGCCCTGCCAATTTTCATTTTCAACTTTGCCCACCAGCAAACCTGCAACGTGATATCCCTGAGCAGGAACACTTGCAAAGATTTCATCAATAACTTTTTGTTCTGGACGCTTTGATAAGTCTGGTGAAATAGCAGGCACTAACTTTTGTGAACTGCGGAAGATAGAACCCATTTCAAAGATTGCAAAATCCTTTGCCCCACGACTGATATTTCGTTGGGCCACTTCGATCAAGCCTGGCACCAAATGTACGCGCATGAGTGGAAATTCCTCGGACATCGGATTGGCCACTTTGTACGTCGAAGCCCGCTCTCCAACAAAGCCCATGGAATCAATGGTTGCTTGATTGGTAAATGGGAAAGTTTGAACTTCAGCTAAACCTCGACTTGCCAGCATCGTTGCCACCGCGCGACGGCGCTTCTGGGTTGGGGTCAAAGTTGCATGTAGTGGACGAGGTGGCAAAACAGATGGAATCTTGTCGAAGCCAATCATTCGGGCTACTTCTTCTGTGAAATCCGCTGCTGTTAAAAGATCCGCGCGCCATGATGGAGGATCGATGGTGAAACTCTTTTCATCGACATCGCAGCCAACCGCGCGTAGAAGTTCTGCGACTTGCTGCGCCGGAACATCGAAGCCAAGAATCCTTGAGACGTACGTTGGATCAATTGTCACAAGCGGTGCGTAGATAGGCTCGCCATCAGCAACGGTCGCAACATGTTGGGCCGAGCTATGCGCAGTCAGTAATTGCACAAAACGCGCCGATGCGAATTCGGCTAATGATGGATCAACGCTGCGTTCTAGGCGACGCGAAGCTTCGGATGAAAGTTTGTGTCGACGTGAATTCTTAGCAACACATACTGGACAAAAATGAACCGCTTCAAGGGCAATATCTGTTGTTGTTTCGGTGATTTCAGATGACAAGCCACCCATTGTTCCAGCCAGCGCTAGCGGCTGTTCGTCATCCCAAACCATCAAGTCATTTGGATCTAAAGTGCGCTCTACGCCGTCCAAAGTAACAAACTTTTGGGCTGTACCCGCGCGTTTGATGGTGAGACCACCTTTGATCTTTGACTTATCGAAAGCGTGTAAGGGTTGACCTAGTTCCAGCATCACATAGTTGGTGACATCGACAACAAGAGAAATCGAACGCATTCCCATTTTTTCGATGCGACGGCGCATCCAAATAGGTGTTGTTGCCTTGGGATCAAAGTTAGACATAGTGCGAAGATAGAAAACTGATGCCGACGATTTATCCCCAATCTTTGCAGGAACACCCTTGCCTTTTTCTTCAAAGGTCAAAGTACGAAGTGCATCTACTGGATCGGTAAACTTCAGATTAAGAGAACCGGCAACTTCACGAGCAACACCGCGAATGCTCAAGGCATAACCGCGATCTGGATTTACCGCAATATCAAAGATGACATCATTAATTAGCAAAGCTTCAATCGCATCAGCACCAATTGTTACTTCATCTTGACCAAAAACCATAATCCCTGCATGGTCGTCGCTGATTCCCAGTTCACGCGCAGAGCAAATCATTCCATTTGAAGTTTTGCCGTAAGTTTCCCGAGCTCCAATTTTGAAATCACCAGGCAAAACGGCGCCAGGAAGGGCGGCAACAACTAGGTCTCCCACTGCAAAATTGGTAGCACCGCAAATGACAAAGCGAGTCTGGCCCTCGCCGCAATCTAGCTCGACATAGCGAATGGGCTTTTTGAATTCGGTGATTTCTTCAATCGATAAGACCTTTGCAAACTTTAATGGTCCCGCTAAATCAGCGCCCTGCTTGATGATTTCTTCGACTTCAAAGCCAACACGAATCAGCCCATCCGAGATTTGTTCAGGAGTAACTGAGGCTGGAATATCTACAAACTCTTTGAGCCAGCTTAAGGGTGCGCGCATTACAGACCTACCCCGAACTGGCGAGTGAAACGTAAATCGCCTTCAACAATGTCATGCATATCTGTGATGTCATGTCGCACCATCAGCGTTCGCTCAAGACCCATACCAAAAGCAAATCCACTGTAAACATCGGTGTCGATTCCACATGTTGCCAACACTTTCGGATTGACCATTCCACAACCGCCCCATTCGATCCAACGGTTATTGAAATAAATATCTACTTCGGCGCTAGGTTCGGTAAACGGAAAGAATGAAGGACGCAAACGAGTTGTCACATCAGGACCAAACATGTGACGCGCAAAGTTGTCCAAGGTGCCTTTCAGATGCGCCATAGTGATTCCTTTATCAATCACAAGACCTTCTACTTGGTGAAAGACCGGACTGTGGGTCGCATCTAATTCGTCGGCGCGGAAAGTTCGTCCAGGGCACACAACATAAATTGGTGGTTGTTGGGTCAACATTGTTCTGATTTGAACAGGTGATGTATGGGTACGCAAAACCATTCCGGATTCAACAGGTTCGATGAAGAATGTATCTTGCATGGTTCGAGCTGGATGGTCGGCTGGCATGTTAAGCGCATCAAAGTTCAACCATCCTGATTCAAGTTCAGGGCCTTCTTCAACAGCAAATCCCTGCTCGATGAAAAAATCAGAGACTTCATTTTTAATGATTGAGATTGGATGCAGACCACCTCGGTGTGAACGATTGACCGGCAAGGAGATGTCGACTACTTCTTCGAGCAAAATTTTACGATCTCGCTCTGCTTCTAAAATCGCAGTAGCTTGCGCCAACGCATCGGCGATCGCTGCCTTTGCATCGCCTATGAGCTTTCCAAAACTGGCTTTGTCTTCAGGAGAAAGGGAACCTAGCCCGCGCGAGGCAAGTGCAATCGGTGATTTATCACCAGCGTGTGCCAAACGTGCAGCCTTTAAAGAATCTAAATCTGAAGCGGAGGCGAAAGCCTTACGGGCATCTTCAACCCAGGTTGAAATCTCCTCAACGCGCATAGGGAGAACTCTATCTTGTGAGGCTTTACTAGCGCGGCATATTTGATAGGTGATACATAACAATTGATGCCGCAGCAGAAAGGTTCAGGCTTTCGGCATTTCCAGGCATCGGAATACTAACTACCTCTATTTGAGCAACATCTTGAGCGGTCGATAATCCACGAGCTTCATTACCGAAAATCGCAACAGTATCTGCTGTGGCAGCAAATGATGAAAGCACTTTTGTGCCTGTAGCCCCTAAAGAAAAAGCTGAGATCCCGCGAGCTAAAAGATCTTCAATTGCTATCGACTCAAACACTGGAATGTGCCACAAAGATCCAGCGGTGCTTCGGACTACCTTCGGTGAATACATATCGACGCTACCCGGTGAAGTGATGACAGCATCCATGCCAAATGCATCGGCGGAACGCAAAATCGTTCCTGCATTTCCAGGATCTTGAACCTCGGAAAGATAAATGAATTTTCGTGAACCATTAAGTGTGATGTCACTTAAATCCGCTTTTGGGATTTCGCAGATGGCAAGGATCCCCTGCGGCGTGATTGTTTCCGACATTTCTCGCATAACTTCATCACTGACATCAAATGTATTGATACCAGATACATCGGAAACCGCTTCAATCTTCGAACGACCATTTGCGGTCAGATACAACGTTTCGATTTTTGGGCCTTTGGGGGAAGTCAAAGCTTCACGCGCACATTGCATACCTTCTGCAACAAACTGACCCGTACTTTTTCTTTCTTTTACACCTCTAGAACCGATAAGAGCCTTAACTCGCACAACATGGGGCGAGTTAAGGCTCTCAATCATTATTAGAACTTAGAGTGATGCAAGGCTCTTGCGAGCTACGTCAACAAGTGTCTTGAAAGTT
>JBILNA010000004.1:0-16678 GCA_044375255.1 Candidatus Planktophila sp. | reverse complement strand
ACCTCTACAGACAGGGTGTCCTACGATTTGATCAGGTTGTAGCCCTTGGAGAGCTGCAGATCCGATGGACCGGCAGCCTTGAAGGCGATGTCGAAATTACAGATGAGTTTGATATACCCGTGGTTTTAGAGATGGAAGACTCGACAGAAAGTGGCGATAATGTCTAATGTAGAAGTTGAACGTTCCATTGAAGCGATCCTTATGGTCGTGGATGAGCCTGTTACTGAGGTCGTCCTAGCCCAAGTCTTGGAACGCACCGTGGAGGAAGTTGAGGCTGCCTTAGCGGTCCTAGAGAGTTCATATGAGGAGCGCGGCTTTTCTCTGCGCAAGATCAACGGGGGATGGCGCTTCTATAGTCATCCGAGTTATTCGACCGTTGTAGAAAAGTTCGTTCTTGATGGCCAGCAATCCCGTTTAACCCAGGCTGCCCTGGAAACCTTGTCCGTGATTGCCTACCGTCAGCCCGTATCTAGGGCTCGAGTCTCGGCCATCCGCGGGGTCAATGTTGAAGCGGTCATGAAGACTCTCATCACTCGTGGCCTAGTGGAAGAATCCGGCCTAGAGCATGAAACAGGTGCGATTTTATACAAGACCACCAGCTACTTTCTGGAGCGCCTGGGGTTGAATTCACTAGAAGATCTCCCAGCACTAGCTCCATACCTGCCAGATCTAGATGGTCTGGATGAAATCCTCGATTCGCTAACTGACTAGCTCTTCGGCTACCCTTACCTCCTGACTGTCGGGAGGATAGCCATGGCCCAAATGAGGCTTAACAAGATCATCGCAGATGCTGGTATTACAAGTCGTCGCGGTGCGGATGAATTAATCGAATCAGGTCGCGTATCCGTCAACGGGCTCACTATCCGTGAAATGGGTAGCAAGTTTGACCCCGAAAACGATAAAGTCATGGTAGATGGTGAGACAATTAATCGAACATTGACTAAGTCTTATTTAGCACTTCATAAACCAAAGGGTGTTTTGTCAACGATGTTCGACCCCGAAGGCCGTCCTTCATTGGACGACTTTATCGACCTGCGAAAAGAGCGTTTATTCCATGTGGGTCGTTTGGACAAGGATTCTGAAGGTCTGATCTTGCTCACCAATGATGGAGATCTAACCTTTAGAGCTACCCATCCCTCCTTCGGATTGGAAAAAACCTACATCATCGAATTTGATGGCCCATTGCCTACGGGAGTAGATAAGGTCCTTCTCAAGGGTGTTGAACTGGAAGATGGAATGGGTCGAGTTTTGACCTTTAAGCAGCTGTCGCCACGATGGATCGAAGTCTCAATTCACGAAGGTCGTTATCACATCATCCGCAGGTTGATGGAGGCGGTCGGGGTGGATGTCCTTAGATTGATCAGAACGAAGTTTGGACCGATCTCTCTGGGCGACACCGCCGAAGGTCGTTGGAGAGACCTCAATGACACAGAATTGATGAATCTACGAAAGGCTTTAGATATTTGATGGCTTTACTACATATCGATATTTATACAAATAACCTTTTGTAGTTTTATTGACAATATTTGAGGATATTATGTATATGTCGATAATCATGAGCGTGAGAAGAGCGACAAGTATAGATTTATCGATATTATAAAGAAAAGAACTGCGTTGATCCCACTAAAGGATCTGCACTGAAAAAGTAGTAAACAGGTTTTAAAGGTAAAAGGTTTTATCGATAAAGCAGGAATCAAATCATCACCAATTATGGCTAAGAAAGGTACCCTTATCCCATGAGTTTGCGAGCTATTCGAGGGGCTATTCAGGTTCCAGCCAACACGGCGTCAGATATCGCCCATGGTGTGCAGGAGCTCGTTTCGGCGATCCTTCAGGCAAATGAGCTTTCTCCAGCTGATGTCATCTCAGTTTTCTTCACATCAACGGTTGATCTTAACGCTGCCTTTCCGGCAGCAGCTTGCCGCGAGATGGGTTTCGCAAATGTTCCCTTGATAGGCTCAGTTGAAGTCGATGTTCCAGGGGCGCTAGACAAGACGATTCGAGCGATGTTCCATGTGGAATCACCTCGGTCGCCTGAGGAAATTAGCCATATTTACCTACATGGAGCCGCGGCGCTACGTAGAGATATAGCTCAATAATGTCCATGAAACTCACTTCTGTTCGCATCGTAGGTTCTGGCTTAATCGGAACTTCCATCGGTTTAGGTCTGGTTCAACGAGGCATCAAGGTGCAGATGGTCGATGCTGATCCAAAAGCTCAGTCCTTGGCTATTGATCTAGTCGGTGGGGTAGTAGTTGTCGATCCAGATTTAGTGGTGCTAGCAATGCCTACTTCGCAGTTGTCAGCAGTCATAGAATCAGAAAATCAACTAAACCCACAGTCGACATTTATAGATGTTGGTAGCGTAAAGAGTGAAGTTCTACCTCATGTAGAGGCTATTTCAGGGATGTCGAGACGATTTGTGCCCACTCACCCCATGGCAGGGCGTGAGATAGGCGGTGCAGGCTCGGCAAGGGCTGATCTGTTTCAGGGTCGAAGCTGGATACTTACGCCTAGCACCGATCTAGAAAAATCTTCAAAGGAACTGGCGCTTGAACTGATTGCTCTCTTAGGGGCAACTCCTATTGAGCTAACAGCTGCCGATCATGATCGAGCGGTGGCAAAGATTTCCCACCTTCCTCAGATTGCCGCCTCCTTGATCGCAAAGCAGCTCGATGGAACTCCAGCCGAGTGGATGGAACTAGCGGGGCAGGGGCTTCGAGATACGACTCGAATAGCCGGTTCGGATGAATCGCTATGGAAAGAGATTATTTACTCCAACCGCAATGAGCTGCATCAATTGCTAATAAATCTACAAAACGATGTAACCAAGATGATTGATTCTCTGAATAATCCTGAAGAGATTGCAACATTGATTGCTCAAGGTCGTGCGGGTAAAGCCTTAATTCCTGGAAAGCACGGCGGAAAAGCGCGTGAATACTGGTATTTACCAATCGTTATTGATGACAAGCCTGGTCAATTAAGCGCAATCTTTAATGAGTGTGCAGCGATGGATGTAAATGTCGAAGATCTTAATATCGAACATTCACCGGGACAATTAAGTGCGTTGATCACTTTAGCTTTGTCTGAAATTGATGCTGCAAAACTTTTGTCCCATCTAACCTCGATCGGATGGAATGTTCATCCGATTCGCAAATAGAAGTAGGCTCATCACATGGGCATAGTCGTAGCAATAGATGGTCCAAGTGGTGCTGGTAAATCAAGTACTGCAAAAGCCATTGCGACTCGTGCGGGTTGGAATTACCTAGACACAGGTGCCTTGTATCGCGCTGTTACATGGCTTGCACTGGAATACAAATGTGAAGAACCATTTTCGATTCTTCAAGCAATCAAAGATCATCCAATCTCATTTATTTCGGATCCAACAGATCCAAATGTTTTTGCCGGGCAGACGCAGATAACGCATGCCATCCGTGGAACATCAGTTACTGAAAATGTTTCGCGAATCAGCGCTATGCCTGAAATTCGCAGAGAACTTTTAAATCTGCAACATCGAATCATTGATTCGGCAGAACGCGGAATAGTTGTAGAGGGTCGAGATATTGGAACAGTTGTTGCACCTGAAGCGGGATTAAAAATCTATTTGACTGCAGATTTGGATGCACGCGCAATTCGACGGGAAAACGAAACGGAAGATAAAACTGTCGATGTAAAGCAATCTTTAAATAGTCGCGATGCGGTTGATTCGACAAGGGCTGTCTCACCGTTAATCATGGCTGCTGATGCGGTTGAAGTTGATTCAACATACTTGGACCTTGATGAGACTATTGAACGAATCTGGGAACTGCTGAAGAAGCGAAATTTGTTGGGTTTACCGATTGTGGCAATCTTGGGAAGACCTAATGTAGGAAAATCAACTTTGATCAACCGTTTCTTAGGAAGACGAGAAGCAATTGTTGAAGATACGCCAGGAGTAACACGCGACCGCGTTCAATACGAATGCGAATGGGGCGGACGCCGGTTCATCATCATGGACACAGGTGGTTGGGAAGCCAAACCTGACGGTATCGCTGTTCAGGTAAGTGCTGGGTCAGAATTAGCGATGCAAGAAGCAGATGTGTTGTGTTTTGTTGTTGACGCACAAGTTGGTGCGTTAGATGAAGATGATGCCTTGGTTCAGCATCTGCGTAAGGCAAAGAAGCCAACAATTCTTATTGGTAACAAAGTTGATGGAGAACGCGAAGAAGCCGAGGCACACGGGTTGTGGAGTCTAGGTCTTGGAGAACCGCGTTTTGTTTCAGCTCTGCATGGCCGCGGTAGCGGTGACTTGTTAGATCATATTGCAAATGTTCTTCCAGAAGTTGGTCGTGCACAAAACCAAGACGGTTATCGCAAGGTTGCCTTAATCGGACGACCTAATGTTGGTAAATCTTCCTTGTTTAACGCAATCGCGGGCGAATCCTTATCGATTGTTGATGATGCAGCGGGCACAACCCGTGATCCTGTGGATTCACTTTTATCATTCGGTGGATCAACTTGGAGATTTATCGACACCGCAGGATTGAAAAAGCGAGCTAACCAGGATTCAGGAACTGATTACTACGCATCATTGCGTACAGCAACAGCGTTAGAACGATGCGAAGTTGCAGTAGTTGTACTTGATGCATCAGAGCCAATCACCGAACAGGATTTACGCGTCATAACCATGGTCGAGGAAGCTGGAAAAGCTATGGTGATCGTTATGAACAAGTGGGACTTGGTCGATGAGGATCGTCGCAATCAATTGGACCGAGAAATTGATCGACATCTAGATCAGGTCGAATGGGCTCAACGGGTTAACATCGCTGCCAAGACTGGTTGGCATCGGGATCGACTTGCACCTGCTCTGCGAACAGCTCTTGATAGTTGGGAGCGACGAGTTCCGACATCAAAACTGAATTCATTCTTGGGTGCTTTGATCGGCGCTACGCCTCCACCTGTTCGAGGCGGAAAGCAGCCAAAGGTGTATTACGCGACTCAGGCGGGAATCGCGCCTCCAAAGTTTGTCGTCTTCTCAAGTGGCTGGATCGAGGCCTCTTATCGCCGCTTTATTGAACGTCGCCTACGCGAAGAGTTTAAATTCCCTGGCACCCCAGTGCAGGTTGCGGTTCGGGTTAAGGAGCGCGACAAGGAATGAGTCACTCTTTGATCAGCGTCCCGAACGCTCTGACATTTCTGCGTTTTCTAGGGATTCCGCTTTTCATTTATCTCACCCTTGTTGTCGAGGCAGATGGTTGGGCCATCGTCGTTTTGGCCGTCGGTGGAGCCACAGATTACTTCGATGGAAAAATTGCTCGGGCCTGGAACCAGACTTCTCGTTTTGGCGAATTGGCAGATCCCGCAATAGATCGTCTTTACATCCTTGCCACTCTGATCGTTTTCTTGATCCGGGACATTGTTCCCGTATGGATGATTGCTCTGATCATTGGTCGGGATTTAATCCTGGCCGTCATCACTCTTATGATGAATCGCAAAGGGATTCCACCTTTCACGGTGACCTATCTTGGTAAAGCTGCAACCTTTAATCTTTTGTACGCTTTTCCCTTTCTGCTACTTGCCCAATCTGATGGGACATGGGGAAACATCGCCTATGTAGCGGGGTGGAGTTTTGCTATCTGGGGAATTGCCCTCTACATTTCGACAGGTATTAGCTACGCCCGCGAAGGATTTTCGCAGATGAGAGGAAACCGTGTCATCAATTCCTAATGAGCTTTCTTACACCAAGGAACATGAATGGGTTTCTTCAGAAAACCTGGTGTACACAATGGGAATTACCGATTACGCCCAGGCTGCTCTAGGTGACATCGTGTATGTGCAACTTCCGGCGATTGGTGATGCTGTTATTTCTGGCAAAGTGTGTGGTGAAGTTGAATCAACAAAGAGTGTTTCAGAAATTTATGCGCCCGTTACTGGAACTATCGTCGCGATTAATGACTCACTATCTAATTCTCCGGAAACAATCAATTCGGACCCTTATGGTGCGGGCTGGCTAGCAAAGATCGAGGTCGCAGCGGCTCCAATTGACCTACTTACAGCGGCTCAGTACGGCGAAATTACCGCTTGACCTTATTGGCCTAACTCTCTAGTGTCACCCTTAAGTTGACGTTAAGGAGGTAGGGAAGTGGCTGCAGAACAACCGCAGAACGAACTAACCTCCACCATCCACTTGGGTCTTCGAGAAGTTTCAGATCCGTCTAAAAATCATCTAGATGAGCAGCTCGCCTCACTTTCCCCTGAGGACCGAGCAGTTATCGCTCAGATTCAAAGTTCAGCCGGCGAGAAAGCAATGGTCCTCATTGCTCGTGGGCCAAACAAAGGATCACGGTTCTTGGTCACTGCAGAAGGTGTCTCGGTTGGCAGAGCAGCGACGAGTTCGATCTTCTTAGATGACATCACGGTTTCAAGAACACACGCAACGATTACCAAAGATGGCAACAGCTTTGTTTTAAAGGATGCAGGTTCTCTCAACGGTACCTACATCAACAATATTTCCGTCACAGAACATGTACTTGTTTCTGGTGATGAGTTTCAAATAGGTAAGTTTCATTTGCTTTTCGTCGGTTCCAACTAGGGGAGTAGTCATGGCAGTTCCAGCACGCGCATATTTGAGCATCGGTGAAGTCCTTAACCGTTTGCGTGGAGATTTTGCAGACATCACGATTTCTAAGATTCGTTTTCTTGAATCAGAAGGATTGATTGAACCACAACGCACGCCGTCGGGGTATCGAAAGTTCACTAGTTCAGATCTAGAGCGCTTGCGTTATGTACTGCTTGCTCAACGCGATCAATACCTTCCACTGAAGGTCATCAAAGATAATCTTGATGCGATAGATCGCGGCCTACAACCTGCTGCAGTTGGTGGAGTCCCATCTCCAAGAGCTGCAATCGGTTTGGCAACTATTGATGGCGAGATGGCTCCTAGCGCATTTGGCGAAGTTAATGAGATGCGCCTTTCTCGCGAGGAGCTCTTGAAGAACAGTGGCCTTGCAGAAGACCAACTTGTCGAACTTGAAGGTTACGGACTAATCGCACCACGTGGACGACACTACGATGGTGATGCACTTGCAATTGCAAAAGCAGTTACCGAGATGGGTGGTTTTGGAATTGAAGCCCGCCACCTGCGTTCATTTAAGTCAGCTGCAGATCGTGAGATTGGATTGATCGAACAGGTCATCACGCCACTGACACGTCAGAAGAGCGCCGAATCTAAGGCTCGCGCCGAAGAGGTTCAAAAGGAGATTGCATCCCTTTCAATTCGTTTACATGCCGCACTCGTTCGTGGTGGCCTCAACCGTCTTCGTTAGCGATCATGTTGATCCCTATGGAGGTCATTGGCGTTCGAGTCGAGATGCCTTCCAATCAGCCAATCGTTCTGCTCAAGGAAATAGACGGCACCAGGTTTTTGCCGATTTGGGTGGGCGCAGTTGAAGCGACCGCTATCGCCTTTGCACAGCAAGGGGTCGAGCCACCTCGTCCTTTAACACACGACTTGATGAAGAATTTGATCGAGCTTTTTGATACAACCTTGATCGCTGTTCATGTCACTGAGATCAAGGATGGAACTTTCTATTCGACTCTAAACCTTAGGGATTCCAAAGGGGAGCCGTTGAGCATCTCGGCTAGACCATCAGATGCGATAGCTCTGGCGGTTAGAACGCACAGCAATATCCTGGCGACTGAGGAGCTGCTCAACGAGGTTGGGATAGAGATCCCACAAGGCGAGGGTGAGAACCAAGAGGTCGAGAAGTTCCGCGAGTTCTTGGACCAAATCAACCCTGAAGACTTCGCTGGATAAGCGGTAGAACCCTCAACCTAAAGTAGAGGTTTGCTTCGTGTCGGTCATTGTTTACCCCTAATCCTGGCCGTACATTTATCTCACTCCCCAAGAGAAAAGAGCTTTCCCCGTGTCCCCAGAAGAGATGGAAGTCGGTTACAGAGGCGCTACAGCCTGCTCTGCTGCAGGAATTAGTTATCGTCAGCTGGATTATTGGGCACGTACCGGATTAGTTGAACCGAGTATTAGAACTGCTAGTGGTTCAGGAACTCAACGCCTTTACGGCTTCCGCGACATTTTGGTTTTGAAAGTTGTTAAGCGTTTGTTGGATGCTGGCGTATCGCTGCAGAACATCCGCACCGCAGTCGATCACCTGCGTAACAGGGGAGTTACCGAGTTGGAACGCATCACCTTAATGAGTGATGGTGCATCGATCTACGAGTGTGCAAGCCCTGACGAGATCATCGATTTATTGCAAGGCGGCCAAGGCGTATTTGGTATCGCCGTGGGCAAGGTCTGGCATGAAGTTGAAGGGTCTCTATCTGTCCTTCAGGGTGAAATAAATGGTCACCCAACAGGTGTTGAAAATAAAGACGAGCTTTCGATGCGTAGAAAGAGCAAAGGCGCCTAAATCACCTTATTCTTCACTCCTGCCCTCGCACATTTTGGCGAGAGGCCATGAATGGGGTGAGGGATCGCAATGAGTCGTTCTTTTGAGGATCGTCATATAGGTCCAACATCAGTTGACGAAGCTGCAATGCTCAATCATCTTGGATATACAGACCTATCCACCTTCATTAAAGATGTTGTTCCGGCAAACATTCTCATTAAAGATGTGATCGAGAAAGCGTTGGATCAGGGCAAGAGTGAAGTCGAAGTAATTGCTGAGCTTCGAGAAATTGCATCAGAAAATAAAGTTTTTCGATCACTGATCGGTACCGGGTACTACGGAACTATCGTTCCGCCGGTAATTAAGCGTAATGTCTTAGAGAATCCTTCGTGGTACACCGCGTACACGCCTTATCAACCTGAAATTTCTCAGGGACGCCTTGAAGCACTTTTTGCTTTTCAAACAATGATTTGTGAACTTACAGCCCTTGATATTTCCAATGCATCGATGCTTGATGAGAGCACTGCTGCAGCTGAAGCTATGACCTTAGCCAGACGGGCCTCAAAGCTAAGTGATGACGCGGTTTTCTTAATCGAAGAACATGTGCATCCGCAAACAAAAGCGGTAGTGATTACGCGTGCAAAACCACTCGGAATCACTGTTATCGAAGTTGATTCAGGACATATCGCACGCGATGGCTATGACGGTGAATTTTTTGGTGCGCTGTTGCAATACCCAGATACAACCGGCACGGTCATTGATTACGCATCATTTGCCGAATACGCGCATTCAAGAAATGCATTAGTAATTGCTGCAACCGATTTACTTGCTTTGACATTGCTGAAGGCACCAGGGGAGTGGGGCGCTGACATTGCTGTTGGTACGGCTCAACGATTCGGCGTTCCCATGGGATTTGGTGGGCCACATGCAGGTTTCTTGGCGGTGCGAACTGGTTTAGAGCGATCCATGCCCGGCCGTTTAGTGGGTCAAAGTATTGATGCAACTGGAAAACCTGCTTTTCGCTTAGCGCTTCAGACACGTGAACAACATATTCGTCGTGACAAAGCGACATCGAATATTTGTACCGCACAAGTTTTATTGGCGAACATGAGTGCCTTCTATGCAATGTGGCATGGACCAGTGGGCTTACGTGAAATTGCACAACGCGTTCATGGTTTTGCGGCGCGCCTTCATGCTGCAAATGGAAATCGCGAAGATGTTGTTTTCGATACCGTTCATATCGTTGTCAAAGATGCCGCCGCTATTCACGCCAAAGCCACATCACACGGAATCAATTTTGCACGAGTAAGTGAAACTGAGGTTCGAGTTTCATTCGATGAAGAAACGACTGAGGAATTATTCGCTCAAGTACTCGAGATCTTCGGCTTGAACGATGCGACAGGGGAGGCAATCCCTTCAAAGTTTCTTCGTACCAGTAAGTACTTAACGCATCCAGTTTTCAACACCAATCACAGCGAAACCGGAATGATGCGTTATCTGCGTAACTTAGCCGATAAGGATCTAGCTTTAGATAGAACCATGATTCCTTTGGGTTCATGCACAATGAAATTGAACTCTGTTACTGAAATGGAAGCGGTTACTTGGCCAGAGTTTTCATCCTTGCACCCATTTGCACCAGCTGACCAGAGCATCGGTACTCGCAAGTTGATCGATCAGTTATCGAAATGGTTGGTCGCTATCACCGGTTATGACGCAGTGTCATTACAACCGAATGCGGGAAGCCAGGGCGAATTTGCGGGATTGCTTGCGATCCGGAATTACCATGATTCACGGGGGGATCAGACACGAAATATCTGCTTGATTCCATCTAGTGCCCACGGTACTAATGCAGCATCGGCTGTAATGGCAGGCATGAAAGTTGTTGTGATTGACTGTGATGAAAGCGGCAATGTCTCGGTGGCTGACATTAAGGCCAAGATTGCAGAGCACGGAGATGCTTTGGCAGCACTGATGATCACTTATCCATCGACTCATGGTGTTTTTGAAACATCAGTTTCAGAAATCTGCGAGCTGATTCATGAGGCTGGTGGGCAGGTTTATGTGGATGGCGCAAACTTGAATGCACTAGTAGGTGTATCTCAACCTGGAAAATTCGGTGCAGATGTTTCCCATTTGAATCTGCATAAGACTTTTGCGATTCCGCATGGCGGAGGAGGGCCAGGTGTAGGACCGGTTATCGCTCGTGCACATCTTGCACCGTTTTTACCCAACCATCCGATGGATGTATTAGCTGGGCCAACAACTGGACCAGGTCCAATCTCAGGTGCACCATATGGATCGGCCAGCATTTTGCCAATTTCATGGGCATACATTCGTTTGCTAGGGGGAGCCGGGCTCACCAACGCTACGCAAATAGCGATTCTGTCTGCCAATTACATGGCAGCGAAGTTGCAGGACTCTTATCCAATTCTCTACACAGGTGCTAACGGTCGTATCGCACATGAGTGCATTTTAGATATTCGAGGATTGACCAAAGATTGCGGTGTTTCAGTGGATGACATTGCAAAACGCTTGATGGATTATGGTTTCCACGCACCGACAATGTCCTTTCCTGTTGCTGGAACCTTGATGATCGAGCCAACTGAATCCGAAGATATCCGCGAGATTCACAGATTTATCGAAGCCATGATTTCAATCAGAGCTGAAATTCAAGAGGTGATTGATGGCAAGATCAGCATTGAGGATTCAGCCCTACGCCACGCACCTCATACCAGCTTGTCTGTTGTAAGCAGTGATTGGGATAGAGGTTATACACGCGAAAAGGGCGGATATCCGATCGCATTAGATGGCTTTATAGTTGGAGAATCAATCGGATCTAAGATGAAATACTGGCCGCCTGTATCTCGCATTGATGGAGCACATGGTGACAGGAATCTGGTCTGTGCCTGCACACCGATGGATGACTATAGGTAGGGGGGCCTGAGCGCAAATTCCGTGCTTATTCCTGTCTTACTTTACATAATGTAACTTATCGGCGTTAGGTATACGCTCGACGGGCTACAAGAAATAGTCCAAAGAGCACCGCAACCAGCGCCCAATCTCCTGCTTTATCCCTTGGCGTTAGGCCCTGTAAAAGATCTACATCGGCACGAATTGAATCAGCTGTACCCATGGATGTTTTTTGAAGAACTTTTCCTTGGTAATCGATAACCGCTGAATAACCAGTTGTTGAGACTGAAACGACATTTCGACCATGTTCGATAGCTCTGACCCGAGTTATCGACAATTGTTGAGCACTTTCTGCCGACATCCCAAAGGTTGCACTGTTGGTCTGCACCGCCAAAACATTGGAAGAAAGCGCTGCCTCATGCAGGAGTTGATCATCAACTAGTTCGAAGCAAATAATTGGCGCAATTACCGCCTCTTTTACCTTAAAAAGTACTTGCGCCTGGCCTGGTTCAAAATCCGTTACTCGGTCTGTGTAGGGTGAAATCTTTGAAGCTAGTGCACGAAATGGAATGTATTCGCCAAAAGGAGTCAGATGTTGCTTGATGTATATCGGAGGCAATTCACCTCCCCACAAAATAGAGGTATTAAGGATCTTGTTTCCTTTACCAAGAATTGCACCGATTATTAATGGCTTTTCTATGGAATTGAGTGCCTGATTGACATCTTTGTTGAGAAACGGATCTACATCCACTGAATTTTCCGGCCATACAACAAAATCGACATTTGCATCTTTTGATAGTTCCGCTTGACTTCTCTTCAAATGATTATTAAATACCGCCTTTGCACGTGAGTTAAAATCAAGTCCCATTTGTGGAACATTTCCTTGAATCATCAAAACATTGGTACTTGCGATAGTGGTCAAATTTATCGGGATTAGGAGAAGTAGAAACGGAGCTAAAGTTAGCATCGAGTACTTACCCTTTAGACCGTAAAATAGAATCAAACCCAAAAGAACGGTAAATGCTGATAGCGCCGAAGCTCCACCTATTGCTGCAATCTTTGAAAAGGGCGCATCGGCTTGAGTGAAGGCAAGCCGAACCCAACCAAATCCCCCGAAAGGAAATCTGTTTCTTACTTCTTCCATCAGGATGTAAATCAATGGGTAAGCGGTCATACCCCATCGAGATACTAGTGAAAGTGGTAGATAGAAAATTGAAAGACCTAATGCCAAGATAATCCACGGCGCCGAACCAACAAAGGTACTACTCCAATGCAGAACGATTAGGTTGCTTGTCGCAGCAAAGATAAAAACGGAAAGAGCTTTCTTTTGCGTCAGAGAAAGTGCGTACATATGTCCAGCTAGGGCTATAGGTGCAACCCACCACTTCCCCACTGGTTCAAAGGCAGCTGAAAGAAGTGCCCCAGAAAGTGCTGAAAGTAAAAGCGCTACCAACCCAATGCACTGATCAAACGATCAACACTAGCCCCCAGGGCGTAACGCTCCTTGTATTGGTAAATCGCTGAAAGATCTGACGGTGCTTTGGGTAGGGCTAAATCCACTTTGGGTAAGGGTGCGTCGCGGGCCACTCGAACGAGTTTTGGCGCGATCTTTAAGTAGTCAGCACCAGCAATTATCTTTTTGGCTAAAGCTGGCGGAAGAGATTTATGAGCATCCATCGCACCAGCTAAAGCATCTTCTGCTGTTGCAAAATGGTTAGCGATTACTGCGGCACCCTTTTCACCGATTCCTTTAACGCCAGGCAATCCATCGGACGGGTCACCACGAAACATTGCGAAAAGATCATATCTGTCACCCGGAATCGAGTATTTGTCAGTGACATATTTGATATCCACCAAGTCGTGCTTCGAAATTCCTTTAGCTAGATAAACAACCTTTATATCCCTTGCGTCATCTACCATTTGGAATAAATCGCGATCTCCCGTGACGATTCGTATCGGGCCTTTTTCTACTTCCGCATATGTTGCCATCACATCGTCAGCCTCGTAGTCATCAACACCGACTACCGGGATACCAAAAAGATCTAAAAGGTCCAAAAGTATGGGAATCTGTGGAGTTAAAGTTTCAGGCTCTTCTTCTTCCTCGCCATCCTCCACTAACCGGTTAGCTTTGTACTCTGGAAAAATATCAACTCTCCAACTTGGTCGCCAATCCCCATCTAGGCAGGCAACTAGCCGATTAGGCTTGTAAACATTCATTAGTCGTGCTGTCATATCAACAAAACCACGAATTGCATTTACTGATGTGCCATCGGGCGCTAGCAAGGTGTCCGGCATTCCGTAGTAAGCGCGATACCAAAGTGAGGCACTATCAAGGAGCATCAATGTCATACATCCCCCATTAAGTAGGCCACTACTCCGCGATCGATTCGCTTGACCGCATCCTTACAGACTGGACGAAGTTTTTCACTTGCACCGCCAATCTGGTTCAACAAATCAACCAATTGTTTTGTTGAGCGGACGAAATCGCCAACAGACATGTCGCTCCCCTTTAGAACACTATTAAGCGAGTTTCCACTCGCCCATTTATAGGAGATAAAGCAAAAACCGGCATCAGGCTCGCGCTGAGTTTTAACACCGAAATCATTCTCGATTGCTTCTAATTGTGCCCAAAGCGAGATGATCTCAGTCAAAGTGGATGTGACTTTCTGACTCGGAAGTTTTGGGGCTAGATTTTCTTGAGAGCGTGATTCGAAGATCATGCATGAGGCTACGGAAAGCAATTCGGTGGCATTGAGGTCATCAAGAAGTCCGCGCCGAATCGATTCGGTGAGCAGCAAATCAGATTCAGCATAGATCTTTGTCAGAATCTTTCCCTGGACTGTTGGCTTTTCACCATCAATGTATTGCAAGTGATCCAGCACTTGGCAAATCTGATCGAAGGTCTTGGCAATTACATGTGTGCGATTCTCGACTCGAGTTGTTAAACCATCATTTTCACGGGTAAGACGTCCGGCACGCTCTGCCAACCTAGCGTGGTCCTCTCTTTCTGCACAACCGTGAGATGAATGAGCTTTTAGACTCCTTCGCAGTTCCGCGAGTTCGCTTTCCATGTGACTGCGCTGTCTATTATCAAAAGTTTTTCGCTGATCACGTCGACTGAGCAATACTTCAACTTCCTTAATCGATCGTCTCAGTCGAGCATATTCAGAGAAATCCCCGAGATGACATTGCGCATCTTTCATTAATTCATGAATCAAAGTTTCATTTTTGCGAATCTGCCGAGTAAGTCCCACAACGGCACGATCTGCCTGGAACTGAGCAAAAGAGGATTCAAGTGAACGACGGGCAGTTTCGCGACCAAATCTCGCTATCAAATTAATCGCCATGTTATATGTTGGAGAAAAAGATGAACGCAATGGATATGTTCTAGTTGAAGCAAGACCTGCAGCTGAAGCGGAATCTATTGTTGGTGACCATTGAATAACCGCGTTTCCTTCAATATCTATTCCTCTACGGCCAGCACGTCCCGTTAGTTGCGTGTACTCCCCTGGCGTTATCGGAACATGTGCCTCACCGTTAAATTTAATTAATTTCTCTAGAACTACAGTCCTTGCAGGCATGTTTATTCCGAGAGCCAAAGTTTCAGTTGCAAACACCGCTTTGACTAAACCTCGTTGAAACAAATCTTCTACAGCGCCTTTAAAACTGGGTAACAAGCCTGCGTGGTGGGCTGCTATGCCGCGTTCAAGGGCGGTCAACCACTCCTGAAAGCCAAGAACTTCTAAATCTTCTTCAGCAATGTTTTGGGTGTATCTCAGGGCGGTTTGGCGAATTTCAGTTCGCTCTTCTGGTGAAGTGAGACGTAAACCGGCATGTAAACACTGTTTAACCGCTGCATCACAACCAACTCTGGAAAAGATAAAGGTGATCGCGGGTAAAAGGTTTTCACTTTGGAGTTTTTCAATGATGTCTGCTCTGCTCATTCGATCAGAAGGTTCGGCAAATCTTCCACGCCGGTTGCGGCCCAAAGAAGATCGGCGGATCGCTTCGCGCTCCCTTTGAAGAATTTCAGGATTAATTTTGCCTGGTTGATCAAACAAGTCCATTAATCTATTACCAATCAAAACATGCTGAAACAATGGAATCGGGCGGATCTCGCTGACAATTACTTCTGTTTCCCCACGTACTTCACCTAACCACTCTCCAAATTCTTCAGCATTTGAAACGGTAGCTGAAAGGGAAATCACTTGCACGCTTTCCATCAAGTGGATGAGAACTTCCTCCCACACCGCTCCTCGGAATTTGTCGGCCAAATAGTGAACTTCATCCATCACAACGCAGCCTAAATTGGTAAGGGTGTTGGATCCGGCGTAGAGCATGTTTCGCAAAACTTCAGTTGTCATAACCAAAATGTCTGCTTCACCGTTAATGCTTGTGTCGCCTGTTAAAAGACCAACACGATCTTCACCAAACTTGGCTACGAATTCAGAATACTTTTGATTAGATAAAGCCTTTATCGGGGTTGTGTAAAAACACTTCTTTCCAGCTTGTAAAGCAAAAAACGCGGCAAACTCTCCCACCACTGTTTTTCCGGCTCCAGTGGGCGCTGCAACCAACACACCTTTTCCATCTTCTACTGCGTGACAGGCAGATATCTGAAACGGATCGAACTCGAAGTCAAAGGTGAGTAAGAACTCTGTAGTTACTGGGTGCTGGCCTCTTAACTTCGCAGCCGCGTAACGCTCTGCCGGCGTCGTCATGCGACCCAGGTTTTCAAAGCGCCTGGAATGCATTCAGCGGAAATCGGTAACTGTCCGATTCGTTCGCCATCAGAGTAAGCAACAGCTTTTGCTTCGATTCTCACACTGCGGCTTCTTACGATTTCAACTGCCGGGTGGGAAACGTGAGTCCCGGCAAATACGCGTGGAAAAACTTTCATGAATTCAATAGTTGAAACTGGGTGCAAAACCATCACATCAAAGAGACCATCGACAATATTTGCTTTGGGACAGACCAACATGCCACCGCCGTATGAACGACCATTTGCAACTGCAATGAGCATTGCCTCAGTCGAAATCGTTCGGTCATCAAGGGTTATTTCGTAGTGACGGGGCTTAAATCTGGGTAGCTCCATCGCAATCGCCGCGTTATATTTCATCGGTCCTTTGGGCCATCCCATGGTGTTCGCTTTTTCGTTCACAATAGAATCAAATCCGGTCGACAAGATAGCACCAAACCATTCGCCATCTACTAGGCCCAAGTCAATCGATGTAGGACTCTGATTAGTTATTGCTTGCAGCTGTTCATCAAATGAATCAAGCTTCCAACCTAAAGTTCGAACAAAGTCATTTCCAGTACCCGCCGGAATAATCGAAAGGGGAATTTGAGCTGGAACTAGACGCTGCAGAATGTTGTGTAAAAGA
>JBILNA010000075.1:0-4501 GCA_044375255.1 Candidatus Planktophila sp. | reverse complement strand
CTGCGCGATTCATACTGCCGTTCTGTCGGTGTCGAGTACATGTACATCCAGGATCCAATAGAGCGTCAGTGGATTCAAAACAAGGTTGAAGTTGGTTACGCCAAGTTGCCTCGCGAAGAGCAACTACGCGTTCTGCGTAAGCTCAACAGCGCTGAATCATTCGAATCTTTCTTGCACACAAAGTTTGTTGGTCAAAAGCGTTTCTCTCTCGAAGGTGGCGAATCTGTCATTCCACTTCTTGACGCAGTTGTTTCTGCTGCCGCAGAGACAGGTCTTGATGAAGTTTGCATCGGTATGCCGCACCGCGGACGTTTAAATGTTCTTGCCAACGTTGCTGGAAAATCTGCTGGACAGATCTTCCAAGAGTTCCAAGGCCACTATGCCGAGAACCAAGTTCAAGGTTCTGGCGATGTGAAGTACCACTTAGGTACATCAGGTGTGTTTACCTCTGAAACTGGCGCACAGACCAAGATTTATCTGGCCGCAAACCCTTCACACCTTGAAGCGGTTAACCCAGTTCTAGAAGGAATCGTGCGCGCAAAGCAGGATCGCCTAAACGTCAAAAACGCATTCTCTGTAATGCCTATTTTGCTTCACGGAGATGCATCTTTTGCTGGCCAAGGCGTAAACGCTGAAGTTCTTCAGTTATCTCAACTAGGCGGATACCGCACTGGTGGAACTGTTCACATTGTTATTAATAACCAAGTTGGTTTCACAACATCACCACATGCATCACGAACTTCGCAGTATTCAACTGATTACGCGAAGATCATTCAGGCACCTGTGTTCCATGTAAATGGTGATGACCCAGAAGCGTGTGTTCGCGTTGCACGTTGGGCCTTTGAATACCGTCAAGAGTTCAACAAAGATGTTGTGATCGACATGATTTGTTACCGCCGTCGCGGTCACAACGAAGGTGACGAGCCAAGCTTTACTCAGCCGCTGATGTACAAGCTGATTGATGCAAAGCGCTCAACTCGTACTTTGTACACCGAAGCACTTGTTGGTCGTGGAGATATCACACCAGAAGAAGCTGAAGGAATCGCACGCGATTACCAGGAACAACTGGAATCTATCTTTGCTGCAGTCAATAACATCGAGCCAGAACATGATGCAAACTTCAAGGCACCTGTTGCACCAGATGCAGAGGCAATTAACACAGCGATCCCTGAAAGTGTTGCACGTGAAATTGCTGCAACACAGCTTGCAGTCCCAGAAGGATTTACTGTTCATCCTAAGTTGACTCCACAGCTTGCAAAGCGTGTTGAATCCTTAAACGATGCAACAATCGATTGGTCAACAGGTGAAATGTTGGCATTTGGATCATTGCTTCAAGAAGGTCATCCAATTCGTCTTGCTGGACAAGATGCACGCCGTGGAACTTTCTCTAACCGTCACGCAGTTATCGTTGACAAGGAAAATGGAAACGAGTGGACACCACTTCGCGCATTAATCAAGGATGAGAACCAATTCTTTGTAATCGACTCATTGCTTAGCGAATACGCAGCTATGGGCTTTGAATACGGCTACAGCCTTGAGCGCGAAGAAGCGCTGGTTCTGTGGGAAGGCCAGTTCGGCGACTTTGCCAACGGCGCACAAACAGTTGTCGATGAGTTCATCTCTTCTGCATTGCAGAAGTGGGGCGAGCGTTCATCGGTTGTTCTGCTTCTTCCTCATGGTTACGAAGGCCAAGGACCAGATCACTCTTCAGCACGAATTGAGCGTTACTTGCAGCTATGTGCTGAGCAGAACATGACCGTGGCACAGCCCGCAAGTCCTGCAAACTATTTCCACTTGTTACGTTGGCACGCAAAGAATCCTGCGCGACGTCCACTGATCGTCTTTACACCTAAGTCGATGCTTCGCCTGAAGGCTGCGGCATCTGCGTTGTCAGATTTTACAACTGGTCACTTCCGTCCAGTTATCGGTGATGATTCAGTACAGAACGCTTCACGCGTTATTTTCTGTTCAGGAAAGATCTATCACGATCTAGTAGCAGAGCGCACAAAGCTTGGCGAAACTGGAACTGCAATTGTTCGTGTTGAACTTTTGTATCCACTTCCCATTGATGAAATGGTTGCCGAAGCTAACAAGCATCCAAATGCAAACTTGCTATGGGTGCAAGATGAACCTGCTAACCAAGGTCCATGGTCACACATTGCATTACGTACATCGCATGCACATGGCGGACATGGATTTGGTGAACGAATCTTGCGTCGTATTTCTCGTCGTGCAACGGCATCTCCAGCAACTGGAAGCCATCACTTGCATGAAGATGAGCAGAAGGCGTTATTGCTCGAAGCTTTCACGCGCTAATTTAATTGCATAGGGAGGTATATCCCAGTGTCACAAATTTCCATTATTGGAGATGAAGGCGAGCCAGTTCTATACGCCTCTATGACTTCAGAAGGCAAACTCTTCTTTGAGTTCGAACTTTACGGTCGCAATGAAAACGAGGGTGATTACGAGTTTAACCACACTGTTGACCCTGAAGAGTTCCCAAATATTGCTAAGAAATTTGGGCTAAACCCAGAAGACCCAATCTTGAATGTGATTCAGCAAATAACCAACATGGGCAGAGGCCAAGAGCTAGAGCAGGCGCTAACTAAGCAGGAGATCAAAAATGAACTTTGGTCCTGGCTCAGTACTCCTTGGAACTAGTGACCTAAAAATATGTGCAAACACAACTGTAGGAGACAGGTTCAAACTTTCCAATCATCTCGTAGATCACGTTCGTCACGCATTGACAGACCACCTAATATCATTTTGTCGGTAATCACATCTTTACCCTCAATGTTCAGTTCGGTACCCGCAGGAATGGAAACGCATCGACCTCTCTTCGCATTTTCTTTATAATCCAAATCAGAGACAGTCAAATACACATTCTTTGAACAGCTGGTGCAGAATCGTTGTGACTCATTGCCATCAATCTTGAGAAGTTCATCCCATTGCATTGAGCATTCAAAAGCCAAAACAGATTCAATCTCTCGCGGACGGCGAAATACACCTCGCTTTATAGCTGCCATGATCTTTCGCATATTTCAAGAATAAGGCCTGATCCTTTCGAGAGTCAACGAGGACATGTAGTCAAAAGATTCTCTAATGCCGTTAGCGGTCACCCGAGTCGTGCTTTCCCGATGTCGGTGAAGTGTTAGCGGACTCTACTTCTCTTGTATCTGAACCGAACTACGCCAACAATTTCATTGGCTGGAATCCATCCCCAGGTGCGTGAATCAGTGCTTTCGTCACTGTCACCCTGAACCCAATAAATTCCACCATGTGATTTCTGCAATCGCTTAACCAAGAAAATACCTGGTCGTTCTTGCCGTTCTACGACCACAACTTTTCCCAGGATGCGGTCACCAACTGGCGGTGTAAGACCAGCAGGAAACCAAGAAACCAGAAGCCAGTCACCATCCAAATAGGTGGGGGACATTGAAGATCCCGAGACCTTGACTGTGCCAAATTTGCTCACGGGCGGTAGTCTCGCACTACTAAGTCGGTAAAACTACAAGGCCCAGTACTTGCCTTGAGTCGAGAAGGAGAAAAAATGTTTGCACCAAAGACAACTGTCTACGCGCACTGCGATCTGCCATGTGGTGTTTATGACCCAGCACAGGCAAAGATTGAAGCCCTTTCAGTAAAGGCTTGCATGGAAAAGTACGCTGCTAATCCAGATGCTGATTTCCGTTCGCGTTCAGTTGCGATCAAGGAAGAGCGTTCACATCAGGTCAAGGAGCACCTATGGGTGCTGTGGACTGATTACTTCAAGGCTCCACACTTCGAGGCATACCCACAGTTGCACTCATTGTTTAATGAGGCAACAAAGCTTGCAGGTGCTGCAGGTACAAAGGGAACTCAAGATGTTGCAGTTGCAGATTCATTGATCGCAAAGATCGATGAGATTGCAGAAATCTTCTGGGCAACTAAGAAAGCGTAATAACAACGACTCTGATTAACGCAGAGCTAATTGCAAGCAATTAGTTTGCCTAAAGAAACTAGGACTTATCGTTTTGAATTAGGTGAAGAGCAGCGGTGCGGGCGAGGAAAGATACTCGCTCCACCGCTGATCTTTTTATTAAGGCTGCTGCAATCTGGCGATCATTTTCGTAGACCTCACATTCAAAGGTCAACTCTTTTCCTTCAATTTCAATAACACGAGAAGTGGCACGTAATGAAGCACCGATTCCTGCGGGGGATAATGAAATGAATTCAACACTAATTGGAATAGTGGTTTCACCAGGTTCCAGGTAAAGGTCCAAGGACAGTATTGCCGCATGTTCCATTAAATTAATGAGAAGTGATGGAGCAATAATTGGAAGATCACCAATACCGATAGCAACAGATGTGTCACCTGGGCGAACCACCATTTCGGTGAAACCGACCGCTCCTAAAACTTCATCCTCTGGCAACATGGTTATCGCCCCTGTCCCTTATCTCCGCGACCAAACGGATCATTGGGATCAGTGCCATCATTGCTTGCACTATTTGGGTCTAAGAA
>JBILNA010000074.1:0-4522 GCA_044375255.1 Candidatus Planktophila sp. | reverse complement strand
GGCATGGTTTTCTTTGAGAGCACTGATTAGTGGTGCTATCAAAGTATCCACAAAAGACCCTACTTACGACCTTTGCGCTTTGGTTGGTTGCGAGGACCTCGACCGTTTTGGACTGATACAGAAGCAGCTGAAACACTCGAAGAAGTTGTCGAAGCAGTACCGCGGGCCTCAACTCGCTTAGCAAGCGCTTGCATTGCTGGCTCCTTCTCGCGAAGTTGAGCCAAAACTGCAGGAGCTATAAATAAAGATGAGTAAGTACCGACAATCAAACCAATAAATAATGAGAGCGATAGATCCTTAAGAGTTCCCGCCCCCAGTAATCCAGCACCGACAAACAAGATTGCTGCCACTGGAAGGATCGCAACTATAGAAGTGTTAGCTGATCGAACAATTGTCTGGTTAACTGCAAGATTTACAGCCTGTGAATAAGTCTTATTTGAGACCGCCGAAATTGATTTCGTGTTGTCTCGAACCCTATCGAAGACCACAACCGTGTCATACAGCGAATATCCCAAAATGGTTAAAAACCCAATAATGGTAGCTGGAGTTACATCAAAACCAACAAGTGCGTAAATTCCAACTGTAATGAAAACGTCGTGGATAACAGCAACTATCGCAGCGATTGCCATCTTTGGTTCAAGGGCCATAGCAAGATAAATCATGACTACTAACAAGAACCCAAAGAGACCGTAGAGCGCCTTACGAGTGATCTCTTTACCCCATGAAGGACCGATGATCTGCACATCAATAGTTGAGGCGTTGACTGAGAATTTAGCTGCTAAGGCATCTTGTACCGCATTATTAAGTGCAGGCTCTAGAGCTTGTGTTTGAACTCGAACCTTGTCATCGCCAACAAGTTGCACAATCGCTTCACCGGGAACTCCAGCCTCAGCTGCGGCTTCTCGTGCTTGGGCGATAGATGGGTTTGGTGTGTTTACTGTAAACGAAGAACCACCCTTGAATTCAATTCCAAGAGTCAAGCCTTGAATGGCTAACGCGCCGATGGACAAGAGAACGAAGAATCCAGAGAGGCCGTACCAACGACGGCGACTGCCGATGAAATTAATGGATGTTTCACCACGATAGAGGCGACCACCTAAACCTGAGAACTTTGACACTTTATGCCTCCTTCGCAATTACTAGACCCAGACTCTTAGGTGAGAAACCTGAGAGAGGATGACCTGAGTTGAAGAACTTGCTTCGAGAAATCAAGACAAGTGCTGGCTTGGTGAATAGGAAGATGATAACTAAGTCGATGATAGTGGTGAGTCCCAAAGTGAATGCGAAACCGCGCACACCGCCAACAGAGAAGATGTATAGAAGTACCGCCGCAATCAAAGAAACAAAGTCGGCGATCAAGATCGTTCGACGCGCACGCACCCAGCCAGTTTCGGCCGCGGTTCGCAAGGATCTTCCTTCGCGCATTTCATCCTTAACACGTTCAAAATAAACGATAAATGAGTCTGCGGTAACACCGATTGCGGTAATCGCACCAGCGATTCCAGCCAGAGTCAGCGTGAAACCAATCCATTGACCCATAAGCAAGATCAGCGTGTAAAGCATTACCGCTGCGACAGCCAAGGAGCCAACAGTTACAAGACCTAAAGCTCGGTAATACAAGAGTGTGAAAATAACAACCAACAACATACCTAATCCAGCGGCCATCACACCGGCGTTGAGTTGATCAGCTCCAAGTGTTGGGGAAACTAGTTGAATTTCTCCACGATCAAATGCGAGTGGTAATGCTCCGTATTTCAAAACATTGGCAAGATCTTGTGCTTCGAGTTGCGTGAAACTTCCGGTGATTTGAGCACTTCCTGAAGGAATAGCTTCAGTAATTCTTGGTGCAGAAACAACCAATCCATCAAGAACGATTGCAACTTGGTTTGTTGGCTCTGGCAACGATGTCACTCGTGCTGTTAGTGCACCAAAAGCTGAAGTACCTTCGTTATCGAAGGTGAGGCTTACAAACCATGCACTACCTGCTTGAGGATCCAAACCAGCAGATGCCTTAGATATCTGTCGCCCTAAAACTTCGGCAGGCGCTAAAATGTACTTAGCTCCACCAGCGCGATCACATGCAACCAATACTGCAGTCGCATCATCGGCACCATTTCCCTGAAGATTTTCCGGCTTAGTACAGTCAAGGGCTGCAAACTTTGCGTTTGCTTCTGCGCTGACACCTGGAGCAGGTGTAGCTGCGGCATCAGCAGTTGCAGGAACTCCCGCACCAGATGCAAGCACCTGACGGAAACGAAGTTCGGCGGTTTGACCTACTAAATCAACAACACGTCGGCCGGTGTCCCCCGGAACCGAAATAACAATCTGGCGATTTGTACCGCTGCCCTGCGCGGTTACTTCTGATTCAACAACACCGAGCGAGTCAACGCGTTGGCGGATAATTGATACCGCCTGATCGATAGCCTCACTCGTGACGCTTCCCTCTTCACCAGGTGCTATTCGAGGCTGCAAGGTGACCGAAGTTCCGCCTCGTAAATCCAGACCTAGTTGCAGACTCTTGGAATCTTGAAGGAAAACTAGGCTCACCATCGATACGAGGATTAGGCCGAGAATGGCCAAGGTTCGCACAGGACGCGAGGTGGTCTTTGTTGGTTTCGTTGTTGTAGACATAGGGGCAGAGTCTAGAGGTCAGATGCGGGTAAGTCGAAAAGCGTGGAGATTTCAGCAGGTGGCGTTCTTCCTATGTGACGCCATCCCTGTGCGGTAGCCACCCGTCCACGCGGAGTTCTGGCCATAAAGCCATTACGAACCAAGAAAGGTTCTGCAACAGACTCGACCGTTTCGGTCTCTTCGCCCACAGCAATTGCCAAGGTGGAAAGCCCCACGGGTCCACCATTAAATCGTTCAATTAACGCTACTAACACCGCTCGATCTAATCGATCAAGTCCCAACTGATCTACTTCGTACATCTCTAATGCAGCCATTGCTTGATCCAAGGAAATCGTTGATGCGCCTTGTACTTGTGCGTAATCACGAACTCGACGTAAGAGTCGATTAGCAATTCGAGGTGTCCCCCGAGATCTACCCGCAACTTCTTCAACTGCTTGCTTATCAATTGAAATCTTTAGAAGTTCGGCGCTGCGAGAAATAACATGTGCAATATCGCTTTGCTCGTAAAAATCTAAGTGTGCTGTAAAACCAAAACGATCTCGCAATGGACTTGGCAAAAGCCCTGCACGAGTTGTTGCACCCACCAAAGTAAAGTGCGGAAGTTGTAATGGGATTGCTGTTGCGCCAGGTCCCTTTCCAACAATTACATCTACCCGAAAATCTTCCATCGCTAGATACAACAGTTCTTCGGCCGGGCGAGGCAATCTATGAATCTCATCAAGAAAAAGAATTTCACCTTCGACTAAAGAGGAGAGAATCGCAGCCAAATCACCTGCATGGGTAATTGCTGGGCCGCTTGTTATTCGAATAGGCGCATTCATTTCGCTTGCAAGAATTAGTGCAAGAGTTGTTTTGCCTAAACCTGGTGGCCCAGAAAGCAAGATGTGATCGGCGGGTGAATTACGGTTGCGTGCAGCGGTCAGTAAAACATCAATCTGTTCTCGAACCCGATGCTGTCCAATAAATTCAGACAACGACTTAGGCCGAAGCGCATGTTCAAGTGCGGATTCTTCGCTCTTTATCTGCGGAGTAACTATACGATCATCAGCCACGGGAACTCTTTCCACTAGCTAGTGTGCGCTTTAGCAACTCACTTAGTTCCACACTTGATGCATCAATATCATCTGCTTGTAACTCGGAAACAACAACAGATATCGCGTTATCGGACTCTTTTGGCGAGAATCCAAGGGAAACTAACGCGCTTGATAACTGCTCTCTCCATGCCGGTTGATGACCTTTGTACTGCTGGACATGCGAAAGATCGCTCAACTTTCCTTTGAGTTCCAAAATCATTCGTTGAGCACCCTTGCGCCCGATTCCTGGCACTTTTTCAATGGCACCAATATCTTCCTGCGATATTGCTCTTCCAAGATCCTCTGGGGTAAGCGCGCCCAAAATAGATAGCGCAACTTTAGGACCAATACCCGAAACGGTTTGAACCAGTTCAAACAAACTTCGTGACTCTTCGTTAACAAATCCAAAAAGAGTTAAGGAGTCCTCGCGTACAACAAGTGACGTAAACAGCTGCACCTGCACCCCCAGTGAGACCTGCGTAGTTGTCGCGGGAGTAACCAGAACGCTTAAACCGAACCCGCCGACTTCAACAACCAAACGATCAGTGTGTATCGACCTAACGGTGCCACTCAATAAGGAAATCATCGAGATCTTAACTTTTTGAGTCGAGATTGTTCAGCCGCCACCGCTTCAGCTAATCGTGCGTTTCCGCCGCCACGCCAAATATTACAAATCGCAAGCGCCAATGCGTCGGTGGCATCTACTGGTTTTGGGATTGAATCAAGATTAAGAATCTTTTGGACCATCAGAGCAACTTGTCCCTTAATTGCACGACCATTACCTGTGACTGCTGCCTTTACCTCAGATGGGGTGTGCA
>JBILNA010000073.1:0-4551 GCA_044375255.1 Candidatus Planktophila sp. | reverse complement strand
CCATCGACCTTTAAATATTCGGGCATTACTGCGAATCCATAATGTGACGGTTGCCGCGGTCAAAGGTTAAATAGTTGTAGGTCCAGTCAGCCATTGTGCCGATCTTGTTGCGTCCACCCAAGAGATAAAACAGGTGCAACCACAACCAGGCATACCAAGCTGGGACTCCAGTCATTCGAAGGCTTTTCACTTCCACGATTGCTTTGTGGCGACCGATAGTTGCCATGGAACCTTTATCGATGTACTTGAAAGGCTTTAACTCCTGGCCTTTAGCAAGGTTCTTGATTTGTTGTGCAACATGTCGACCCTGTTGCATTGCAACAGGTGCAACCATCGGCAACATACGGCCGTTTTCTCCAATAAATCCTGCGATATCACCAATTGCAAAGATATGAGGGTAATTCTTAACCTGCAAAGTATTTTGGACGTCGATGCGCGTATTCACCAATGGCAAATTCAATTTAGCACCCGTCGGTTCGCCCTTTACTCCCGCAGCCCAGATTGTAACTTCAGATGGGATCTTGCTGCCATCGTTGACTTCAATCATGCGTGGCTTAATTTCCTTAACTGCGGTGTTTAAGTAAACGTTAACGCCGAGCTTTTCGAGATCTTTTTTGCCACGAGCAGAAAGCTTTTCAGAAAACATGGGCAAGATTCGGGGACCGGCTTCAATTAAATTAATCTTGATGTGCGCTGCCGCATGTGCTTGGTCATGCTTGAGTGGGCCACGAACAAGTTCGGCGAAAGCTCCGGCCATCTCAACACCAGTTGGTCCGCCACCAACTACTGAAATTGAAAACAGGGTTTCATCTTCAAATCGGCATAGATCTTCGAATCGTCGCAAAACTTCAGCACGGATTGTTAGCGCTTCATGGACACTCTTCATTCCTAATGCATGTTCAGTTACACCAGGGATGCCAAAGTCGGCGGTTGCTGATCCCAGAGCTACAACTAGATAATCAAAATCTAAAACCTCGCTGCTATCTAACTTCACATTATTGTTTTTGTGATCAACGGAGATTGGAGTTCCCATGCGAAACTGAATACCAGTTTTGCGCAAAGCACCACGGATTGGGTGAGCAACGTGATCTGCTGCTAATCCGGCGGTTGACACCTGATACAACAAAGGCAGGAATGTTTGGAAGTTGTGGCGATCAACCACAGTGACATCGGCAAAATTGGCCATCTTACGAGCGGCAGTGAGTCCGCCAAAGCCGGCACCCAAAATTACTACCCGAGGTTTTTGGAGTGTCTTTTGCATGGGATAAGTCTATTCTTGCCAGCATGAACGCGCATAATGAAGACCGTAAGTATTTGGTCACAGGGGCCTCGGGCTATGTTGGCGGGCGTTTAGTCCGCGCATTTATTGACGATAAAGAAGATGTTCGAATTTTGGTGCGCGATAAGAACAAAATCATGGGCCAGCCATGGGCACCGCTCGTTGAGATATGCGAGGGAAGTGCTGAAAACTTTGAAGACTTACAAAGAGCGCTCGAAGGAATTCATACAGCTTTTTACTTACTGCACTCGATTAACTTAGGCCCTCACTTTGATGAAATTGAAAGTGAAATGGCACGCAACTTCGCAAGAGCTGCCCAAGAAGCAGGTGTCTCACAGATTATTTACTTGGGTGGAATTGCAAACGATGTGAACATCAGTAAGCACCTTGCATCACGTGCGATGACAGGCAGCTCACTAGCCACCACATCTGTGGCTGTCCTAGAACTGCGGGCAGGAATCATTATTGGATCGGGTTCTGCAAGTTTTGAAATGCTGCGCCACTTAACTCATCGCTTACCAATTATGACAACTCCAAAATGGGTAATGAATAAGACTCATCCAATCGCAATCCGCGATGTGTTGTATTACCTAAAGAACGCCGCGCACTTAGAAAAGCCGGTCAATCAAGTATTTGATATTGGCGGGCCCGAAGTCTTGTCCTATGCCGACATGATGCAAAAGTTTGCAAAGCTATCGGGGTTAAAAAAGCGTTGGATCATCAGGGTCCCCGTTCTGACTCCAGGTCTATCTAGCTTGTGGATCGGTTTAGTTACACCAGTGCCAACAGCGTTGGCTCGACCACTTGTTGGTTCGCTGATTAGCGAAGTTGTGGCAGATCCTGCAAAAAGTATTGATGCACTTATTCCAAAACCAGTCGAAGGTTTAATTGATGTTGAAAATGCAATTCAGCTAGCGCTTTCAAAGATTACTACCCACAACGTAGAAACACGTTGGTCTGATGCAACTATGCCAACAGCACCTTGGCAAAAAGCGCAAGGAGATCCCGATTGGGCGGGTGAGATGGTTCTGCGCGATCGTCGTGAACGCATCACCGATGTTTCTGCAGAAAAAGTCTGGCGCCAAGTCGAACGCATTGGTGGCGAAAACGGTTGGTTTGGCTCGGATTTATTGTGGTGGGCACGTGGAGTGTTAGACCGCTTCTTAGTAGGTGGTGTTGGCTTGCGTCGTGGACGTCGTGATCCCGAATTTTTGCGCGTTGGAGAAAGTTTAGATTTTTGGCGAGTTGAAGAGTTAGAACCAGGTCGCAGATTAAAGCTCTATGCCGAAATGGTTTTACCAGGTAAGGCATGGCTTGAATTCACAGTTACCCGCGAGAACGGAAAGACCAGAATTATTCAAGAGGCGACATTTAATCCACGCGGATTAGGTGGACAGTTGTATTGGTATGCGGTCTCGCCATTCCATTTGTTTGTATTTCCTACGATGCTTCGAAACATAGTTAAGAAAGCGAAGAAAGATGCATGAGTTCACACCTGAAGTAGAAGCTCTTGCCGCAGAAATTTTGAAGTACAGCCTTGAACGGTTAAAGGACGATCCGCCACTAGATGGTCCACGATCTGCAGAAGATCTTTTCAATGAGGTAGGAAACACGATTACAGCCAAAGGTTTAGGCGGTCATGAAGCGCTACAGGTCTTTACAAATGTTCTAGCCAAAGCCTGTATTTCGACAGATCATCCGCGCAACCTTGCCTTTATTCCATCAGCTCCCAGCGAGTACGCAAATCTTTTTGATTTAGTTGTCGGTGCCAGTGCGTTGTATGGGGGATCGTGGCAAGAAGGTGCGGGCGCAGTCTTTGCAGAAAACCAAGCAATTCAGTGGCTCATTGATTTAGCGGGATTACCAGCAACTGCAGGCGGTGTATTTGTTCAAGGCGGAACTATCGGAAATCTTTCCGCACTGGTTGTTGCACGGGCTGAAGCGCGAAAAAAAGTGGTCAACAAAGGCCGTTGGGTAATAGCCTGCAGCGAAGAAGCACATTCATCTATTGCAGCTGCAGCCAATGTTATGGATGTCGATATTCTCAAAATCCCAGTTGATTCAAGGGGAAAGTTACAGGGTTCAGCGGTTGCAGAAGCGATAGATCATTTGCACGCCACCACTGATAGTCAAGTCTTTGCAGTCGTTGCAACTTCAGGAACAACAAACCTTGGAATCATTGATGACCTGAAAGGTTTAAGTAAGGCTGCGCACGATCGTGGCATCTGGTTTCATGTTGACGGTGCTTATGGTTTAGCAGCGTTGTGTGCGCCATCTGTGCGAAAAGATTTTGATGGAATTGAAAATGCAGACTCTTTTATTGTTGATCCTCATAAGTGGTTATTCGCACCCTACGATGCCTGTGCACTTGTGTATCGCAATCCTGATCTAGCTAAGCAAGCACATTCACAACATGCTTCCTATTTGGATACATTAAAAGATGACAACTGGTCTCCATCGGATTATGCAATTAACTTAACCCGCAGAACTCGCGGCTTACCTTTTTGGTTTTCACTTGCTGCCCACGGAACAGATGCATATGCAGAGGCCATGGAACAAACTTTGAGTGTTGCTCAACAAGCGGCCGAATTGGTTCGTAAACATCCAAACCTAGAACTGCTGTGCGAGCCAGAACTTTCAATCGTTGCATTTACTCGAAAAGGGTGGGCGAGCGCCGATTATCAAAAGTGGAGTGATCGACTACTTGAAGATCAGGTGGGCTTTATTCCGCCCTCATCCCATAACGGCCAACCAATATTGCGCTTTGCAATTGTTAATCCTTGGACAAAAATCACCGATATTCAAATAATTCTCGACAGGCTGTAAATCCCACACTTTTTGCGCTGCTCACCTAAGATTTACCCCATGTCCGCACAAGAAGAGTCAGCGATCAACGCTGGCCTAAGCGACCTCGAAGTTCGCATCCTGGATTTTGAAGGCAATTGGTGGCGTTATGCCGGTGCCAAAGAGGCCGCAATCAAGGAACTTTTTGAGCTCACCGCACCTCGCTACTATCAACTATTGAATGATTTGATCGACCGCGATGACGCCCTAGCTGCCTCACCAATGCTAGTTAAACGCCTTCGCCGCCTGCGTGAGGCCCGTATGGCCACACGCGTTGCGCGCTAGAGCCTGCTTCAACTACCTCGTTTTGCGCCTCGGAAATAAAGGCTCTAGATTTGGCGTTAGCACTCTCGGGGTGCGAGTGATAAAGCGCCCCGCCTAACGAAGTACTAACACAAGGAGCACAACTCATGGCAAAGCAGATTGCC
>JBILNA010000072.1:0-4569 GCA_044375255.1 Candidatus Planktophila sp. | reverse complement strand
AAGGCTGGTGCAAACCTTGTTGATATGGAGTTCTTACAGTTCCACCCAACAGGAATGGTGTGGCCACCATCTGTTCGCGGAATCTTGGTAACTGAATCTGTTCGCGGTGAAGGTGGAGTTCTAACAAACAACCTTGGCGAACGATTTATGTTCAAGTACATTCCAGATGTTTTCAAAGATAAGTACGCAGACAACGAAGCAGAAGCAGATCGTTGGTACACCGATCAAGACAACAATCGCCGTCCACCAGAGCTACTGCCACGCGATGAGGTTGCACGTGCAATCAATAGCGAAGTTAAAGCAGGTCGCGGAACTGAACACGGTGGAGTATTCCTCGATGTTTCAAAGCGCATTCCAGCAGATGTAATTAAGAAGCGTCTGCCATCTATGTGGCACCAGTTCTATGAACTAGCCGGCGTAGACATCACTAAGGAGCCAATGGAAGTTGGCCCAACCTGTCACTACGTCATGGGTGGTGTAGAAGTAGAGCCAGATACTGCAGCTGCAGTAGGTGTTCCAGGCTTGTTCGCCGCAGGTGAAGTTGCTGGTGGAATGCATGGTTCAAACCGTCTTGGTGGGAACTCATTGTCAGATCTCTTGGTCTTTGGTCGCCGTGCCGGAATGGGCGCGGTTGAGTACTTAAAGAGCAACAAAGCTAATCCAGTAAGTGATGAAACCATTCACGCAGCAGCGGCCAAGATTCAAGCACCATTTGATCGCCAAGGTGGAGAAAATTCTTACTCACTGCACGCAGAACTGCAAGAAGTTACACATAATCTTGTCGGAATCATTCGTACAGGTGCGGAACTAAAGGATGCAATCGCAAAGATTGCTGACATTAGAAAGCGCAGTGCAAATGTTGCAGTTGCTGGTGGACGTAAATTCAACCCAGGTTTCCACTTAGCTTTTGATCTAGACAACATGTTGTTAGTTGCAGAATCAACAGCAAAGTCAGCTGATTCTCGCGAAGAATCACGCGGTGGACACACACGCGATGATTTCCCAGGTATGAGCAACGAATGGCGACAAGTCAACCACATCTCATCATTTGATGGTGAAAAGGTAAATGTTCGCAAACAAGCATTGCCTCCGATGCCAAAGGAATTATTTGATCTCTTTGATATTCATGAGCTGGAGAAATACATGACACCGGAAGAAGTTTCGAAAGGCGGTTCCAACTAATGGCGCGCAATATTAAACTTCGCATTTGGCGTGGAGATTCAACTGACGGTGGACTTAAAGATGTTGTTGTGGAAGCTAACGAAGGTGAAGTAGTCCTTGATGTAATTCACCGCGTTCAAGCAACACAAATGGGCGACTTAGCCGTTCGTTGGAACTGTAAGGCAGGCAAGTGTGGATCTTGTTCTATGGAGATCAACGGAAAGCCACGTCTTGCATGTATGACACAGGTTGCATCATTTGGCGAAGAAGAAACAATCACTGTTACACCACTTCGTGCATTCCCAATCATTAAAGACCTAGTTACAGATGTCTCCTTTAACTACAAAAAAGCAATGGAAGTACCTGCTTATTCACACCCAGAGAACCTTGCCCCAGGTGAAGCTCGTATGGAGCAAATCGATGTGGAGCGCTCACAAGAGTTCCGTAAGTGCATCGAATGTTTCCTTTGCCAAGATGTGTGTCACGTTGTGCGCGACCACGAAGAGAACAAGAAGTCATTTGCTGGTCCACGATTCTTTATCCGTATCGCGGAGCTAGATATGCACCCATTGGATACTTTGCGCAATCGCAAGAAGACAGCGCAAGAAGAGCACGGTCTTGGAATGTGTAACATCACCAAATGCTGTACTGAAGTGTGCCCAGAACACATCAAGATCACCGACAACGCAATTATTCCTATGAAGGAGCGCGTTGCAGACATTAAGTACGATCCAGTTCGCTGGCTAGGTTCAAAGATTCGCAAGCGCGAGGGCCTATAATTTCTTCATGAAGTTATTGGTTCGTTGGGGCGCACTTGCCCTATCTTTTTGGGTAGCAACTGCATTGATTCCTGGAATCGATGTTCAAGGTGGGTTTACAACTTATTTGTGGGTTGCGCTGTTATTTGGCTTGCTGAATGCAACCCTTGGTTCCCTGCTTAAATTTTTAACTCTCCCAGCTGTAATTTTAACTCTGGGATTATTTCTCGTAGTAGTCAACGCAGCGATCTTAATGTTGGTTTCACGCTGGAGCGATAGCTTAGAGGTTAACAACTTTTGGTCCGCAATCTTTGCAGCGGTTGTCATTTCTATAGTCACACGAGTTGTCTCTAGTTTTGGCAAGAAAGCGTTGCCCAACTGAAATCTTTAGTTCTAGTTTCACTAGGTGGCGTCGCCGGAACCTTGGCACGTTATGGAATCGGCGCAATTTATCCTGATGATCGCCAAGGAACATTGATTGCAAATGTTGCTGGCGTTGCACTTGCTTCTGCATTATTGGTCTTAATGGAACGCCGTGGAATCAGCCAATTACGCTTACTTTTATTGCCTGGCTTCTGTGCAGGTTTTACTACTTTTTCTGCAGTTACTGCCCATGCGCTCGAACCAACCGAAGGTGGCATGCTATTTCTGGCACAGAATGTTTTCTTCTCACTAATCGCTGTAATCGTTGTTCTACCTCTAGCTCGTAAAATTATTCCGGTGCGCACATGAAGATGGCACTGATTGTTTTGGGAGCTGCAATCGGTGGTCCACTGCGATTTGTTGTTGATCAAAAGATTCGTACCTACACCACCAAGCCATACGGAATCTTTGCGGTAAATATTCTTGGATCATTTCTTCTAGGTTTAACTTACGGAAGAGTCGAAGCAGGGTTTGATCTGTTTGCCATTGGTTTTGCCGGTGCATTTACTACTTGGTCAACTTTTATGTTGGACATTTATCTTGCCTACGAGTTAAAGCGCCACAAAGAGGCATGGGTTAACTTGGTTATGTCACTTGGCTTTGGATTACTTGCCGCGTGGATTGGAATCCTATTAGCGCAATGAAGCCATCCAAGCTTCAATTTCATCTGGGTGATGCGGAATATGCTCGCTTAAGTTCAAGCAACCATCTTCAGTAACAACCACATCGTCTTCGATACGAATACCGATCCCACGGTATTCAGCAGGAAATAGTTCATCATCAGGTTGAATATATAAACCAGGTTCAACGGTTAAACACATTCCAACTTCGAGAATTCCGTCGCGGTACTGCTCAGCTCGTGCTTGAGCGCAATCATGAACATCCATGCCAAGCATGTGGCTAACGCCATGCAAGGTCCAACGCTTATGTAATCCAATTGCTGGATCCATAATTTCATCCAAACTCATTGTCAGAATTCCCATATCAATTAAACCTTGAGCCAAAACTGTATGACTTGCTCGGTTAATGGCTAAGAATTTTTCACCAGGCTTAACCGCAGCAATTCCAGCCTTTTGCGCCTCATAAACCAGCATGTAGAGCGCACGTTGAGCAGGTGTGAACTTTCCGCTAATTGGCAAAGTTCTGGTGATATCGGCGGTGTAATACGAATCAACTTCTACACCGGCATCAAGCAGCAACAGGTCCCCGTTGTTTACAGCTCCATCATTACGGTTCCAGTGCAGTACGCACGCATGTGAACCAGAGGCTGCAATTGTGTTGTAACCAAGATCGTTTCCTTCAATTCGTGCACGACCAAAGAATGCAGCTTCAACGACGCGCTCGCCACGCGGCGTTGCAACCGCTGCAGGAAGTGCGCGAATAACATCATTAAAACCACGGTGCGTGGCATCGACAGCCTTTTGCATTTCATTGATTTCATATTCATCTTTAATAAGACGAGCAACTGAAACGAATTCAACAAGTTCGGCATCTCGTGCATGCTCCTTTACAGTTGCATCTACAAGAGGATCAAAACCACGAAGAACTGCTGCTCTCTTACTCTTTAAAAATTTTTCAAGTTCTGTAATTTCACGAACTTCAATCCCGTAACGTTCCAATGCTTCACTAGTAGTAAAGCGACGACCTACCCACAATTCACCATTTTTAGCATCTGTATAAAAGGCAGATGTGTCACGAGTTGAACGTGGATTAATAAACAAAATTGGATTATGTCCACCATCAACTGGATCCATCACAAGAACAGAATCTGGATTAGCTTCAACACCCTGAACTCCTGTGTAGTAAGCAAAAGCTGTATGTGGACGGTACAAATAATCTGTGTCATTGCTGCGTTGCTTTGGTCCACCACTTGGAATAACTAAACGAAGACCAGTAAATGCAACAGAAAGCTCGGCACGGCGACGAACGCAATGAGCAACAACCTCATCTTGAGTAATTCCAGTTAAAGGTGATGGTGCCCAACCAGTTTTCATGAACTCACCAAACATTTCAGACGGGGCTACGTCGTAAACGCGCTTTGCACCCGTACCTAAAGCTTTATCTGAATTCTCCATATATCTAGCCTACAAGCGCGGGGCTGGCCAGGCCAAAGGGTTGCGCTAAACTACTGCTGTAACAAGGAGACGTCGCATAGCCCGGTCGAGTGCGCCTCACTGCTAACGAGGTAAGGGGTTAAACCCTTCAGGAGTTCAAATCTCCTCGTCTC
>JBILNA010000071.1:0-4571 GCA_044375255.1 Candidatus Planktophila sp. | reverse complement strand
GAATTTGACCTCATTGCATAAAATTGCAGATCTTGATTTCCCAGAGCTTAAGTTCAAACCATTTAGATCACGCACCGCAAAGGCGCTTTCAGAGGTTGAAACCGATGATTTTGACATGTTTTTTGCGGCTATCCGCCAGGGCGAGATTCTGTTGCACCACCCTTACGAATCATTTACTTCTTCAGTGGTTCATTTCCTCGAAAATGCGGCGCAAGACCCACAGGTATTGGCGATTAAGCAAACTTTGTATCGCACATCTGGAGACTCACCAATTATCGAAGCACTTATCGAAGCCGCAGAAGCCGGCAAACAAGTTGTCGCTGTTGTTGAAATTCGCGCACGCTTTGATGAGCAAGCAAATGTGCGTTGGGCACGAAAGCTTGAAGCCGCTGGCGTGCATGTTGTTTACGGATTAATGGGTCTCAAGACTCATGCCAAGCTTTCCTTGGTCGTACGCGATGAGCCACAAGGCATGAAGCGTTACTGTCACATCGGAACTGGAAATTACAACCCAAAGACCGCTCGACTTTACGAAGACCTGGGAATACTCAGCGCTGATCCAGAGCTCACTGAGGACTTAACTCGTCTCTTTAATCAGCTATCTGGTTTTGCACCTCAATCAACTTATTCACGTTTATTAGTTGCACCTCGCACATTGCGTTCGGGCCTAATTGAGAAAATTGATCGCGAGATTGAGCATGCACGCAAGGGTCGACCAGCTGGAATTCAATTCAAACTCAATTCAATTTTAGATGAAGGTTTTGTTGCCAAACTGTATGAAGCTTCACAGGCAGGTGTGAAAATCGAATTACTGATTAGAGGAATTTGTGCGGTACAACCTGGAATCAAGGGTGTGTCCGAAAACATCACAGTCAAGTCGATCCTTGGCCGATTCCTAGAACACTCACGGATTTATCATTTTGTTAATGGTGGTGACAGTGAATACTGGATTGGAAGCGCTGACTTGATGGGCCGAAATCTCGATCGTCGTGTTGAGAGCCTTGTGATGATCTCTAGAAAAGAGCATGAAATAAGGCTTCAATCGCTGTTAGATCTAGGTCTTTCGGAGCAAACTTCATCGTGGCAGCTCAATGAAACTACTTGGACTCGTAGCGGTAAAAAAGGTTTAGTCGATGCTCATTCAGTCTTGGTTGATCACTACTCGAAGGATCGCTAAGTGGATGTAATTCAGGCCGCGGGTGCAGTCCTTTGGCGCCGCTTGAGCGATGATCTGATTCAGGTCGCGTTAATTCACCGTCCGCGTTACGACGATTGGTCATTTCCAAAAGGTAAAGTTGAAACTGGAGAATCTGAAATCGCGTGTGCTTTCAGAGAAGTTTTGGAAGAAACAGGGTTTCAAACACAGTTCGGCCCCGAGCTTTGCAAGATTGAATATCCGGTTGGCGAATTAACTAAGACTGTTCGTTATTGGTCCGCGCAAGCACTCGGTGATTCATCCGGTGCTCATGACCCCAACGAAGTCGATCAGTTGATTTGGGTAACAGTCACTGATGCCTATGCAAAGCTTTCACGTAATGGCGACAAAGAAGTTTTGAAAAACTTTGAAAAATTTGGAGTCGATACCATTCCGCTAATCCTTCTTCGTCATGGCAAGGCGATTGCTCGTGAAGAATGGGAAGGCGACGATGGAGATCGTCCGCTTGCACAATTAGGACAAAACCAAGCTAAAAGAATGCTGGCAACTTACTTGCCATATGGAGTTACTGAAATTCACACATCAGATGCGGTTCGCTGCTATGAAACTGTTGTGCCGATGGCACGTTCACTTAACCTGGATACCGTTTACTGGAGCGAACTTAGCGAATATGCATTTGAAAAAGACAAGAAGGCTGCTGTTGGCGTCGTGCAAGAAATAATTGAAAGCGAAGCCCGCGCTTTAGTCTGTGGCCACAATCCAGTTTTACCGGGGATGGTTGCAAAATTTATTGGTAAGAAGAGTTTTAAAGAGTTAGATCATGGATTAATGCCAGGGGAATCCTGGATTTTGCACCACCGCGAGGGTGAAATTGTGGCTATCGACTGGATGCCAGCGCCCGAGAATTAATCCTGCAGCCAATCTAACCGGCGCAGAACAATGCCTTCACGCAAAGCCCATGGGCATATTTCAACCTCATCTACATCTAAATGATCCATTACAGCCAAAGCAACAATTGCCCCTGCCACAATTTGTTGAGCGCGGTTTGCTGACACACCTGGTAATTCATTGCGTGACTTATTGTCCATGGCAATTAACTTTGAAACCGCGGTTTGTAAAGATTTTCTCTCTAAAAACTTAGGATTATCTCCATACCAATGGGCACAGATTCTGGCTAAAGTTCGAAATGTTTTACTGGTTCCAACAAAGTGGTTGGCATCATGGGATCTCAACACTTCTGGAATTGAACTTTTTAAAACTTCCTCAGCATGTTTTTGTAAAGCTTTTATACTTTTGAGATTGTAAGGATCTGGTCCTAAAAATTCACGTGTAGATCGGGCAGCGCCGAGCGGCAGTGAAAGTGTTGCTTCTGGTAACTCATCAACTCCGCTTGCGATTTCTAAAGATCCGCCACCAATATCTAGTACCAATAATTTTCCAGCAGACCAACCTAACCAGCGACGCACAGCTAAAAATGTCATTGAAGCTTCATCATTGCCATTCAAAACTTGTAAATCAATTTCAAACTTCTTATTGATATCTGAGATTATTTGATTTCCATTAGCTGCTTCGCGTAAAGCTGAAGTGGCAAAGGCCAAAATTTCATCGGTTGAATTTTCATTTGCGTGCGCTACCGCCTCGGACACTGCTGAATTCAGCAAGACAATTCCAGTTGATGAAATCTCACCAGCCGCATTTAGATAATCTGTCAGCCGAAGCTCCACCTTGTAATTTGTAGCTGGCGCTGGGCGTGCTCCTGGGTGGGCATCCATCACTTGAAGATGGATCGTATTTGACCCAACATCTAGAACACCCAATCGCATTGCGCCAACCTATCGGTGAGAGCCTCAAATCCTTTGGATTTTAAGTTTTGGCCTATGCCTGCCATAATTGCGGCTGCTGTATTTGGGGGAACCCAAAGACCAGGCCTCTCTAGCTCAGTGGTAGAGCAGCGCACTTGTAATGCGCAGGTCGTCAGTTCAATCCTGACGGGGGGCTCCAGTACGACCTTTCCACGAGGGGAGTCACGATGGACAACAACTCATTTCCTCATGATTCGTTTGCCTCAGAACTAGCCGCTAATGATGAGTACATCAAGAGCTTCAAGTACTCGGGATTAACTGGAGTTGCTCAAAAAGGTTTAGCAATTGTTACCTGCATGGATTCACGAATCAATCCATTATCTGTAATGGGAATGCAATCTGGGGATGCAAAGATTTTGCGTAACGCCGGTGCACGCGTCACCGAGGATGTTCTTCGTACATTGGTTCTTGCAACTTATCTACTAGGCGTTAAAAAGATTCTCGTAATGCCTCACACCAATTGTCGAATGGCTTCTGCTGAAGAAGAAGATATTCACGCACATATTCAAAGCGAATTTGGTGTTGATACCCGAAGCCTTGAATTTAGAACTGTGAAAGATCAAGAAGCGGCTCTTGCCATCGATGTAAATCGAATTCGTGCATTTCCATTTTTGAGTAAAGGCGTGGTTGTGGGTGGAGCTATTTACGATGTAACCACCGGAAAAATTACTCCGGTAGATTGCTAATCGGATTTACTCTGCGGTTTGGCACCATAGTTATTGGATAACTTAAATCTTCCAGGAATTGCATCATGATCGCAATGAAGATTTCAGGCTTTTCCTTTACTAACGCGTGAGATGTCCCAGGCAGAACTGCAAGCTGACCAAGTGCCAAGGATTCATATAACTCTTGGGTGTGATTTAAAGTGATCATGTCATCATCACCTGAAACAACAAGTACTGGACATTGAATCTCTGCCAGCTGCTTCTTTGAGATATCAGGCTCAGTATCCCAAATCTTAAACATACGAGTTACTTTTTCTAGCAAGGTATGTGGCGCATCAGGTGAAACCAAGGTGTATTCAGCCAAATCTTCTTCAGAAACAGAAGGTTCGCCCATTTCGTAATCAACACCTGAATGATGAAAGTTTCCACCAACTGAAACAATTGACTTAACAAGATCTGGGCGTTGAATTGCAACCATAAGCGCAATCACTGCGCCATCTGAATAACCGACCAAATGTGCAGGTTCTTTAACTATCGTTTCTAGATAAGCAATCGCTTCATGCGTTTGGTATTCAAAGTGCAAGCTGCCAGTGCGATCTGCAGTGAAACCGTGCGCAGTTCGATCGTATGCAAACACGTGAAAATCATCTTCCAGTGCGGGCACCAATAAGTAATCCCAACTAGATGTTTTACTCAAACCACCATGCAGTAAAACAACCGCTTCGCCATCGTTATCCCATTCATAGCAATACACATCATGGCCATCGACCTTTAAATATTCGGGCATTACTGCGAATCCATAATGTGACGGTTGCCGCGGTCAAAGGTTAAATAGTTGTAGGTCCAGTCAGCCATTGTGCCGATCTTGTTGCGTCCACCCAAGAGATA
>JBILNA010000070.1:0-4606 GCA_044375255.1 Candidatus Planktophila sp. | reverse complement strand
ACAGATTTCAAGCGGCGTTCAATTTCATCAGCCTCTTCTATCCGCCCCTGCATACGCAGGATCTTGGCGATTCTTGATTCAATATCAACAATGAATTCAAAATCTTTAGGTTCGTCTTCGCTGACAATTGCGAGAACATTTTCCAAAGTTGCCAATCCTTCATCATATTTTTCCAGCAAGATTTGAGCCTTGCCGAATTCAAATGAGGCAAAGGTTTCACGACGGTGATCATGGCCTGTTTCAAAAACATCAACCGCTTTGCGTGCAGTTTCTAGCGCAAGTTCACCTTCTCCTAATTCGATAAGACAAGATGCCATTTTTTGATCGCATCTTGCTACATGAATTACTTCTTTATTGCGCTTAAACAATGACCGCGCTTCTTTAAATGCTTCAATTGCTTTTTCATAGTTCTTTAGTTCGCGCTCTGCACATCCAATCAAATGTAAATCATTTGCTGCGCCGATTTCATTTCCATCAACAAGGTGCTCTTGTGCGCATTCGTTCATAGTCTCGACAACTTTGTCATAGTTCTTAGATGAATACCACCATTCACCAAGAGTGCAGGCAAGCTCTAAGGCAATTGGAGATTTGTTTTCACGCAAAATTTCAACAGCTTTGCTCATTGCATTCGCTGCTTCATCCATGCGCTTTAGTTGGTTTAGGTTATAGCCGATCGCTGAATACGCTTGCGCTAATCCTTCTGAAGAAACTGTTTCACCAAGTTGTGAATAGATATCACGGGCTGTTTCTGCAAGTGCTAAAGCTTCGTCATATTGTCCACGAGCATAAATTCGCGCGCTTAATTCGTAATAAGTGCTGGCACGTTCTTCACCTTCAACTTCGGGGATTCGATCCCACAACATTTCCTCGGTGACGAGCTCTTCCATGCCTTCGTCTTCACTCATGTGTGTGACCTTATACGCATCGGCTTAAGGTCGCGCGGGAAAATCAATCTGCGCCACTGGCCAATTTGAAGTTTTGACCGCTTTAAGCACCTCGGCGGTCACCGACTGAATCTGCTTTTGGGTGTCGGGATCAAAGGTATGACCCCATGGGCAGCGGTTGTTTATCGCGCAAACCCAGCCGTTTGTCCCCATATTCAATACCGAAGCCCCACTGGGAGCGTTGTAATAAGTGGACATTGCGACATAGCCCTTTTCGGTGGGACTGATTGCCGCTCGTGCAGAAACTTGAACGCCAGGACCAATTGTTCCAAGAGCAGTATCTGCTTCATAACCATAGATGCCTTTAATTACCGCATCCTGACCTAATCCTGCGAAAGGCCAAAGGTTATTTGAGATCAAATCTTTTCGAATTGCTAAAGCAAAATATTGCGAACCTAATAACAATGACTCAGGTCGTCCCATGACTCTATACGGTGTTCTGCCACTGATATTTCTTTCGCCAATTTCAGTAATGGCGTAAGCGGTGTTGCCACCAAAAGCAACAAGGTTTTTTCCTTGAGCTACAGCTGCATCAATTGAATCTCTCATGGCAATTGTCCAGTACTCACTATGCCCGCCAACAATTATTGATTTGGTTTTTTCAAAAATTGCTGGGTTGTAGTGAACGTCAAAATCTGTCACATAGTTAATGTCTATGCCAATTTTTTCCATCATCGTCACAAGTGGTTGTTCCATATAGCGGAATTGACCAGAGCCATCACCGTCATAAGGGCGATCAAGTGAAACTACCTTTGCGGCAGTTTCACGTGCCCCGTCAGCACCTTTGTATAGAGATTCTCCGCCCCATTGGTTGTAACTTTGCCAAGTTAAAACTGAGGATATGAATGTTGCCTCACTTGGAGCATCACCATAAACAATAAATGGAACAAAAGTTGCTGCCCGTAAGTTATTAGAAAGTTTTATTAGATACTGACCAGGCGGTGTTTTTGAATCAATTGAAATCTTGGTTGGAGATTTCAAAAGCTTTACAAGGCGAGCGCCAGAGTTGTTGTAGTAACCCATTCGATAAATCGATGCAGTAAATTTCTTAGAACCGACAGTCGTAAGGGTTAATTTCTCTCCACATGTTCCACTGCCTGAACTAAGAAAGCCTTCGATACGGGGAACATCTATTCGTCTAGAAAAGTCAGCGCTGAAGCGCAATGGGACGCCCTTGCTCCAGGTCTTATCCCCTTTTTTCAGATTCTCACGAGCTACCCAACCTGCATCTTGATCCCACTGGCAATCAGCCGCAGTTGCAGGCAGCGGGGCCAAAAGGGCGGCGACCATGACCGTCACCAAGAATCTACGCATGAGCACACCTTAGGCCACCCTCACCTGCATTGAAGTAGCAGATGCGAATCGTTTGCATTAACATTTTCCTATGCATATTCCTGATGGATTTATTGATGTTCCGACCTCCGCTGTCTTTGCCGGTATAGCTGCTGTTGGCGTCGCCACAGCACTAAAAGGTGCTCGCACCCAATTAGATGAAAAGAGCGCACCTCTTGCAGGGTTAACTGCCGTCTTTATCTTCGCTGTTCAAATGCTCAACTTTCCAGTTGTTGCTGGAACAAGTGGCCACTTGATCGGAGCCGCACTTGCTGCAGTTCTTGTCGGCCCCTGGGCTGCGACGCTGGCCTTAACTGTTGTTCTGATTATGCAGGCGTTTCTTTTTGCCGATGGCGGGATCACAGCCCTTGGTTTAAGTATTTTCAATATGAGCGTGATCTCTGTGTGGGTTGGCTATGGAGTATTCCTGCTAGTAAAAAAGATTCTTCCAAAAACTAAATCTTCCATTGTTATTGCATCTGGAATTGGTGCTCTTATTTCAGTTCCTGCCGCTGCACTTGGCTTCACGCTTCAGTATGCAATCGGTGCAACTGGCACATTCTCTGTAACTAGCGTCCTTAGCGCGATGGTTGGAACACATGTGCTGATTGGTATCGGAGAAGCAATCATTACTGGATTAACAGTCAGCGCTGTCATTGCAAGTCGCAGTGATCTTGTTTATGGATGGAAAGACAGCAAAACACAATTGGAGATTCGCCATGGATAAGAATAAAAAGTTTTTAGCTGCTGGATTTCTAGTTTCTCTTTTCTTGGCAGGTGTGGTTTCTTTCTACGCATCATCTGATCCAGATGGTTTAGAAAAGGTTGCTGAAGATATTGGCTTTATTGAAACCGCAAAAGATCACACCTACGCAGATGGCGCACTAGCTGATTACGGTGTTAAGGGAATTGATAATGAACGCGCATCAGTTGGTCTAGCAGGTGTAATAGGTGTAATAGGTACCGCTGTAGTTGGTGGCGCACTGTTTACATTCATTGCCCGAAAGCCCAAGAAGGTAATTAAATAGAGCTTAGAACCCATAGTCATGGCCACCACCACGGTCATGATGTGGGTGAACGCCTATACCTACACCGACATTCGGTGATTCATTCCCTACCATCACACGCAAAAATCGTTGCTGCTCTGCTGTTTATCTTGGTTGGTGTTTTAACTCCAATTCATCGTTGGCAAGCTTTTGTGGGCTATTTCGTAGCTCTTTTCATTACTGTGGCGGCGGCAAAAATTCCTTTCACCTTGATGTTCAAGCGCGCCTTAATCGAGATTCCCTTCATCTTCTTCGCACTACTGATGCCATTTTTTGGAACAGGCGAAAGATTTGAAGTTGGCCCACTTAATCTGTACCGAGAAGGTTTGCTTGCGGGTGCGGGCATCTTTATCAAAGGAACTTTAGGTGTCATTACTGCAATCGTTCTCTCTACAAGTACCACCGCGCGTGAAATTCTCAGAGGCTTAGAGCGACTAAAGCTTCCAACATTGATGGTTCAGATCGCATCATTTATGTTGCGCTATGTCAATGTTGTTAATGACGAAATGGAACGTATGAAGATTGCTCGCGAATCACGTGGATTTCACGCAACTGGAATACAGCATTGGAAAGTTTTAGCTACAGCAGCCGGTGCATTATTTATTCGTTCATACGAGCGCGGAGAACGGGTTCATCTAGCAATGATTTCGCGTGGTTACGAAGGTGTTTTACCTCATGATGAACCACCACAAATTCCACTTTCTTTGTGGTTGCGCTCTCTGACTCTTCCAATTACCGCTTCCATAATTTTTATTTCAACTTTGGCGTTAGGATTCTGATCATGAGTACACCAAGCCTTGAAATCAAAGAGCTCGCATTTGCTTATCCTGATGGCAACCAAGCTCTGTATGGCGTAAACCTTTCGGTACAAAAGGGAGAACGCGTTGCTCTGCTTGGTCCCAATGGTGCAGGTAAAACAACACTCGTCATGCACCTCAATGGAATCCACCCAACATCACATGGTTCTGTACATGTTGCTGGCCAACTAGTTGATGCAAAAGATAAAGCCTCGCTAAAAGAGATTCGCGCAAAGGTTGGAATTGTTTTTCAAGATCCTGATGATCAATTATTTATGCCAACCGTTGGTGAAGACATTGCCTTTGGCCCGTACAACATGGGTAAGCGCGGCGCTGAACTTGATGCGATTGTTGATGAAGCTTTGAACTTAGTTGGAATGAGCGAATTCAAAGATCGCCCACCGCATCACCTTTCATTTGGACAGCGACGACGTGTAGCTGTTGCAACCGTGCTTGCGATGAAGCCTGAAATCCTTGTTTTAGATGA
>JBILNA010000069.1:0-4655 GCA_044375255.1 Candidatus Planktophila sp. | reverse complement strand
CTCACTCTTAAGTACCTGATGTACTCATACCTTTGACCGATTGTGGATAAAGCTAGGTGAGATGTCGCTCGAGCCCGTTGGGTAGCCCCATGAAAAATAAAAAAGATTCTTATGGTGCACGTATGCCTCTTGCAATTACCTTAATTGTTGCCGCTTTTGCATCTGCATTCTTCATTTCGACATATTCAAATAAAGGGTATAACTATTGGGTTATTGCACAGCCTGTGACTCCAGGGCATGTGATCGCCCCAACAGATATAAGGACAGATCACTTAAACCTGGGAGAAAGTGCTGATTACTACTTAAGAGAATCCGATCAGATTGTTGGGTTGGTTGCCACACGACAGATGCAGGTTGGCGAAGTCATGTCAACGGCAGATGTAAGCAGTTCGACAGAGGCAATGGCAACAAGTGCGGTCCCACTGAATCTTCGTTCAGGGGATTTAGCTTTCGGAATAAGTGTTGGTGAGTCGGTAGATCTGTATTGGGTTCTTGATTCACGCAATGGCGAAGAAGTTGTTAATCCGATTCTAATTCTCGGTGGCGTATCTTTAATCGGATTTGATAGCTCGCAGAACTCTTTAGGGGGAGATGTCTCAATAACTGTCGCCATTGAGGAAACTCAAGTTCTTCGAATGTTGAGTGCAACGACGCAAGGTCGATTAGTGGTGGTTCGATCACATGTCTGAACTCGAAATGCCAACAGTTATTACTGCGATTGCAAACCCTGAAGTTGAAGGGTTTGTTGCGGGAACCTTATTCGCCCAAGGTTGGAATGTTGTTTTTCGGGCTATTGATTGGATTTCACTACAAAACTACCTTCAATCAAATACAGAAATCACTCAAAACGCCCTGCTTATCTTTGGCACAGATTTGCCTGGCTCGGATAAGAAGTTAATGGATTCACTTACCCCAGTTGTCCGACAGATGATTGGCTTCTCTATACCTAATGTTTCAAATGGTGATTTTGGTGTATTGCACCCATTACCGACTGTAAGCACTGATTTAATCTCCTTGGTTCGCGGATTCATACGTGCGCCATTGGTGCGAACAGGTGTGGTTACCCAACGCAAAGTTCGCAGTTCTAAGGTTTTTGCAATTGGTTCTGCAGGAAGTTATACGGGTTGCACTTTCATTGCGCTGAACCTAGCAATGGAGTTAAATCTGCTGGAGAAATCAACTCTGCTGATTGAGGCAAACTTCCGTGCACCGTCTCTCTCGCCTTTACTTTCGATGCGAAAGATTGGTGACAATTCACAATGGAAGAAAATCGCTCCCAATCTTTCGCTATCAGAGATAACTCAAGACACATCGCATCAGTTAGATCAATTCATGAGCAAGGCAACAGATGAGTTCGATTGCGTGGTGTTAGACATAGGCTCTGTTTCGGGTCTTTCAAATCGCTTAACAGATAGAAGATGGACATCAATTGTTACAACTTGGTGTTGTGATCAAGCCGATGAACTAATGATTACTTCACGCGCGGATCACTTGGGTCATCACCGATTAGTCCAGGTTATTGATTTACTACAACAGACTTCGATAAGAGCGCAATTGAGTTTTACCCAAAACATGAAGTCTCCAGGCAAACGAGGGGATGCAGAAATGGCACGTTTTCTTAGCGCCACAACTGCGCTAAAGCCAATCCGCGTGCGGAGCTTGAAGCAGGAGATTCGATCAGTTCAAGCCGCCGAAGATGAACATGCCACCATGGTTGAGACAAATGAGCGCTCACATCTGCGCAAGGCGATCGCCGAATTAGCCCGAGAAATCACTTCATAACATCTATTACTATGGGCGAATGCGTGCATACCTTCCCATTAGCCATAAGGATCTTGAAGCCTTCCTGTTAAGCAAGAGCATTGATGCTGATCAGGTATTTGCGCCGACCCCAGCTTTTGTTTCAGATAATCTGGATTGCGACGAGGAAGAACTTGAGTACCTGCTCTCTATCGCTGCTGGTCAAGAAGCTTTAGAACTTCGTCTTTCTGAGAAAGCACCCGGAATTGTTTTGGCTTTTGAAGTAACAGATGATCAAATCGCTGAAAACTATGAAGATTCAATCACTTTGAAAACAGCCTTGCCATGGGACCTCGTGCAATGTGCTCTTCTTGCTTTTCAGGGAGATGACGAATTAGTCTGGTTTGCTACCCAAGAGATTGAGATTCATTTGGCGGAGTGGAAGTAACGATGCTTCAACTTGAAAAGTTGTTGGGTGCACGGACAACTATCACTATTGATCAAGCCGAAAGATTGCGATCACTTGTTGCTAATTGGCAGCTTTTGTCAGATCTCTCATTTGCAGATTTGATTTTGTGGGTCCCAATTCGTAAAGACATCACAATGTGGCCAACAGGTCATATCGCTGTTGGACATATACGTCCCACGACAACTTCAACGGTTTACATTAATGATGTTATTGGCGATGAAGTTTTATGGGGTTCTAAAGCCATCATTGACGAGGCGCTTTCGGGTGACGAGATAATTCGGGCCAGTGATCCTGAAAAAATAGGCGAAATGTTGGTCAAGTCTGAATCGATTCCAGTCACATTTGAAGGTCAAGTTATTGCAGTTATTTCAAGCCACAGAAATGTTGAACATTCTCGCGGTTCTGGAAAGCTCGAAAGCAATTATCGCGATCTAGCAAACCACTTGTATGAAATGGTCACAGAGGGCAATTTTCCATACAAAGATTCTGGATCATTGTTTGAACCGGTTCCTCGAGTTGGCGACGGCTTGATTCGTTTAGATGCTAATTCTGCTATCTCTTATGCAAGCCCTAATGCAAAGTCTGCATTTTCTCGCATGGGATGGCGCGGAGATCTAGAGGGAAAAAATCTTGGCGAGATTGCTGAGCAAGTTGTGACCGTATCCCTTAATCCACACGAGGAAGGCATCCGTTCACGACTCAATGGAAAGTTATTGCAAAGGGTCGAAATTGATAATCAGGGCGCGACAATTGATTTGCTAGTTCTGCCGCTCATTGTTGGTACAGACAAGATCGGTGCAATAGTTTTACTTCAAAATGTGACCGAGCTTCGACGACGCGATCGCGAATTAGTAACAAAAGATGCCACAATCCGTGAGATTCACCATCGGGTGAAAAACAACCTTCAAACCGTTTCAGCTCTACTGCGTTTACAGTCGCGCCGAATTGAGGACCCCGCAGCCGCGGCAGCACTAGATGAGGCTGTCCGCCGGATCGCATCGATTGCTTTGGTTCATGAGACTTTGTCCAACAGCACCAAAACTACCGTTGCATTTGATGAGGTCCTGAGTTCTCTGGTCACTCATTCACTAGAGCTCAGCCCCCGAATGGGGGAGTTACACATTGAGCGAATAGGTGAAATTGGTTCATTGGAATCGCGTGTTGCAACTCCCTTGTCTTTAGTTGTGACTGAACTTATTCATAATGCACTTGAACATGGACTTGCTAAATCTGGAACTCATTTGAAAATAGAAGTTCAGCGTTATAGCAATGAAGGTTTGGTAACAATTTCAGATGATGGAGTTGGGCTACCTGCGGACTTTGACTTAATGACCTCATCTAATCTGGGCTTACAAATTGTTCGTACCTTGACAGAAAATGAATTACAAGGTGAACTGAAGTTGGAATCAACTGATAAGGGAACACAGGCCAAGCTGCGCTTCCCACTCTAAATCTGGTTTTGCTGCTCCATTAAGCGAGCACGATTACGTGCTGCACGACGCTTTAGCGCACGACGTTCATCCTCAGATAACCCGCCCCACACTCCAGCATCTTGTCCACTCTCTAGAGCCCAAGCCAAGCAAGGCTCTTTAACAATGCAGCGCTGGCAGACCTTTTTAGCTTCTTCGATTTGGGTAAGGGCTGGACCTGTATTTCCTACGGGGAAGAAAAGCTCGGGATCTTCATCGCGGCAGGCTGATTGATGTCGCCAATCCATCGCATGTCTCCTTAGGGAAGTAAGACTCAATTCAAGAGTTTGGGTGTGATACACACAGTTGTGCGTGCAAGGCCCTAATTCTCCTCTGTGCAACGCATGAATACAAGGATGTACGGCAAAGAGTTTTCAAATTTAGGGTGATCTATCTCAAGTGCCCCCGACAGGAATCGAACCTGTGCACCTGCCTCCGGAGGGCAGTGCTCTATCCCCTGAGCTACGGGGGCTCATTGGGTCAGAATGAAGGTTATCAGCGGGTGCAAATAAGTGTGCATACTGCAACAATTCACGCATGAACTCAATCGCATACTTCGCTACAGGTTGTTTTTGGGGAGCAGAGCGTCGCTTCTGGCAGCTAGATGGCGTAATGGAGACAAGTGTTGGCTACATGGGTGGAATTCGCCCTAACCCTTCTTATGAGCAGGTGTGTACTGGGGTTACTGGACATGCCGAAATGGTGAAAGTTGTCTTCGATCCAACCAAAGTTTCTTATCTTCGATTGTTGCAAGAGTTCTGGACGATGCATGATCCAACTTCCCTAAATCAGCAGGGCGGAGATATTGGAACCCAGTATCGCAGCGCAATTTTTACGACAACTCATGAGCAGATGCAAGTAGCGCTCGCTTCTTGTCTTACTTACCAAGAAGAATTGAACAAGGCTGGCATGGATCGAATCTGCACAGAGATTTTAAGTGCGGAAGGCATCGAGTACTACCTAGCTGAGGAATACCA
>JBILNA010000068.1:0-4774 GCA_044375255.1 Candidatus Planktophila sp. | reverse complement strand
CCTGCTCAGCCAAGAAGCGTTGACGGTTCTGCGCAAAATCTTGATCGATGGTGTCACGTGAAATCACAGAGTAAAACTTAGCTCCGCGCCCATCAGATTTTGGACGCAAGATTCGACCTAAGCGCTGCGCTTCTTCTTGACGGCTACCAAACGCACCAGAGACCTGAATCGCAATAGTTGCATCAGGTAGATCAATAGAAAAGTTAGCAACTTTAGAAACTACTAAACACTTAACTTCGCCAGTTCTGAACTTATTAAAGAGAATCTCTCGCTCTTTAATTGGAGTTTCACCTTTGATTAATGGTGCCCCCAAAACTTCGGACAACTCATCAAGTTGATCAATGTATTGACCAATGACTAAGACTTGATCATCAGCGTGCTTTTCTACCAATGCCTCTACAACATCTCGCTTGGTACGTGTTGTTGCACAATTTCTGTAACGGTTTTCAGGCTCGGCGGTTGCATAAGCTAAACGCTCAGTTTCGGTCAGATTCACTCGAACCTCAATACATTCGGCGGGTGCGATATATCCCTGGGCTTCAATCTCCTTCCAAGGGACATCAAACCTCTTGGGACCAATAAGTGAGAAAACTTCACCCTCCATGCCATCTTCTCTTACCAAAGTTGCAGTCAAACCTAAACGGCGGCGAGATTGAATATCTGCAGTAAAGCGGAAGATTGGTGCAGGCAATAAATGAACTTCATCGTAAATAATCAAACCCCAGTCGTATGAATCAAAGAGATCTAAGTGGGCGTAAACACCATTCTTCTTCTTTGTCATGACTTGATATGTAGCAATAGTTACAGGGCGAATCTCTTTCTTTGAACCTGAATACTCACCAATTTCATCTTCATTCAAGGTCGTGCGCTTTAATAATTCATCACGCCATTGGCGTGCAGCAACAGTGTTTGTCACCAAGATCAAGGTTGTTGCTTTTGCATGTGCCATTGCAGCTGCCCCGACAATTGTCTTTCCTGCACCGCAAGGAAGAACAACTACACCTGAGCCGCCATGCCAAAATCCCTCAGCAGCTAACTCTTGATACGGACGGATCTTCCAATCCTTTTGTACCAAACTAATCTCATGAGCTTGTCCATCTACATAACCCGCGAAATCTTCAGCTGGCCAACCCAAACGCAAGAGTGATTGTTTAATCTGACCGCGTTGACTTGGCAGCACGGCAATAGTTTCGGCATCAATACGCGCTCCGAGCAGCGGCGCTATTTTCTTTGCACGAATGACTTCTTCCAGGACCGCCGTATCAGTTGTTATCAAAATCAATCCATGAACCGGATCCATTTCAAGGCGCAAACGACCATACCGTGACATTGTTTCGGCAACATCAATAAGAATTGAATGAGGCACGGCATATCTTGAATACTTAATTAAGGTATCGATTACCTGTTCTGCGTCATGTCCTGCAGCACGCGCATTCCACAGTCCAAGTGGAGTTAACCGATAGGTATGAATGTGTTCGGGGGAGCGCTCTAATTCAGCAAATGGCGCGATTGCCCGACGACACTCTACTGAGATGGGATGGTCGATATCGAGCAGAAGCGTCTTGTCGCTCTGAACAATTAGTGGACCATCAGTCATCAAGTAAATCCTTTATTAGCTCATGTAATAGTTTGCTGCGATCTTCAAGGGTACTGATATCCACCCATTCATGCGCAGCGTGCGCTCCGCCTCCGACTGCGCCAAGACCATCTAGAACTTGTGCGCCTGCAGCTGCAGCAAAGTTTCCATCACTTGCGCCACCAACGGAAGCATGACCTAGAGGGGGCATTCCTAGTGATTGAGCAACTTTTTCAGCACGCTCATATAAAGCCATAGTTGATGAAGTTTCAAGTGGAGGACGGTTGAAGCCACCAGTGATTTCATACCGAGTGCTTGGATTAACAGGCTTCAATCCTTTGATTGCTCCATCAACACGTTGCAGATCTGCCATTGAAAATGAACGGATATCAATATCTAGAACTGCCAAGTCAGGCACGGTATTTGTTGTGTTGCCGGCATGAAGTGTTGTTGGAACAACCGTCGTTCCATGTTCTGAATTTTCCATCGCTGCAATTGCTAAAACCGCGTGAGCAATTTCAGTTGTTGCATTAACGCCCTTTTCTGGTTCAAGACCTGCATGTGATGCCTTGCCGTGAATCTTTACTTGGTACATCGCTGTACCTTTTCTACCCGTCTTTACTTTTCCATCCAATGTTGCCTCTAACACCAAAACTGCCTTCGCTTGAGCAGAGATCTCTTTAATGAACTCTTTACTTGTTGCACTGCCAGTTTCTTCATCTGTAGTTGCAATCAGTGCAGCGTTACCAGTGAGCCCCTTCATTGCATACAAAGCTTGGATAAATCCAGCTTTCATATCAAAAACTCCTGGGCCGCGTGCTGCAACGCCTTCTACTTGCCACAAAGGTTGAAAGGAACCTTTTGGCCAAACAGTGTCTAGATGTGCAAGTACAACAACATCAGGAGTTGCAGAACCCCACCAAAAAACAGGACGGCCACTTACTTCACGAATCTCGGCAGGTTTTCCTAAAACACGTGCTGCAATCTCATTTGCTAAAGCGATGACATCGCGGCATGCCTGAAGATCTTCAGTTGGTGATTCCAACTTAACTAATGCTTCGAGGTCGGCCAACATGGGATAAGTCTATAGCGGCGCTACGCCGGTGATACGAGGAATTCTGAAGGATTGGACCTCGCCCGTTGCATGGTCCTTGGCAATTAGGGCTCCAGCGCTTATTCGGATGGGATCGATTATTCGATGTGTAACTCCACCGTTGTTATCGGCATAGCCAATTGACAGGGTTTTTTCATCGGTAATGAATTGATTGAGAATTTCCATAGTTTCGTTAGCGGTGGTGCGTGGAAGTTGCCCCAAAGCTTCACTGGCAACTTGGCGAAGCTTGGATTGACGATGTGTTGATTTTTCGCCGGTGCGCAGAACTCGAATTGCAGCATTAATTACATCTTCTGATGGTGTTTCAATTTCACCAATGACACGTGGAGGTCTTGGCTTTGCAATTGAACGGTTGGATTTCGGTCCAGTCAACACCATTCCGTTGGCTGACTCACCGGCAGGTAAATAACCAGCCTCTCTTAATACTCGCATCGCATCGGTTGCATCCATGTCGCAGATAACAACTTCAGGTGCGATACGTCGTAGTGATAAGAGTTCAAGTTTCTTGTCATTCATGATTTGAGAAATTAATGCAGTATCTTCACAGCGAATAAATGATGATGTATTGCCAACACGAAGTTTTCCGTGCTTCTTGGCAACATCGGCAATTAGGTATTCAAGTGGTTGTGGCATTGGAGTTTTTGAAGTCTTGGTAAGAAAACTCCTGATCTCATCACCCGTTTTACCGTGATCTAAAGCTCTGCGAATTGTTGCTTCGGTAAAACGATAAACCGTTGCGCCACCGCGACTTTCGATTTCAGCCATCATTGCCAACGCTTGAGAAATCTCGTGCTCTAAAGGTCCGGGTGCAATTGCTGTGTTATCACTTTGAATCAAAATGTGATCAACCGTCTTTGGAAGGTCCTCATTAATCGAATTTAGATCGTCACCATTGAGAAATTCCACACCAAACTTTGAGATTGCGCCTTGCCCAGTGATTCCCAGCCATTCGGCTTCCCGTAGCGTCCATTCTGCTAACTCTTCTTGCAACGAGGAGTTTCTACGCACAGGAGCTCGCCAAGATATGACCTCTTTGAAGCTCTTCCACTCCGGCGCAATGCCAACATTTTCGCGCAAGAGATCTAGCGTTAAAGCGCGTACACGTGCAGCATTTACTCGGTCTAGTTCTGGACCAAGTGCAGCAACATTTTTTGCCTCTGCTCGACCTACTAATCCACTTACTCGCGAAGTAATCAACCATTGAGAAGCCAACATTTGCCAACGATCGGCTGGGGTTTGCATTAACCAAATATCAAACTTATTACTTGGCAGGATTCGCTCATCCGCATCGATACTGACAAGAGATGCAAGATATGCAAGTTCTGCAATAAATGCTGTGCATGATTCATCGACACCCAAGTGGGTTGAGATAATTTTTAAATCTCTAACGCCAAGACCACCAGCTCTTAAAGCATCTGCAGGTTCATCTGCCCAGAAGTTAAGTAGCTCTTCAACCCACCGAAGCACCGTTGAAACATTTGCAATAGCCGCAAGATTTACCTGTTTTTCATCGCGCTTGCTTCCGGTCAACTTAGGCTGATTGATAAATCGCTCTTTGTGAACTTTCCCGCCACGAAGATGAATCGCAACTTCGCGAGTCAAGATCACGGTTCGTTGATCAAGTGGAACGAGAAACTTGTTGTCCAAAAGCCAAGCAACCCCAGGACCTGGATTTTTAATGTCGCCAACACTGCCACGTGGTGGCCCCCACATTAAACGATCCAAAACTTTCTTAGCATCCGCTGGTGCATTATCGAGCTCACTTAATTTTACTTTGGCTAAAGATGCTGGCCCAAGACCGGCTGGCTCTGCACCCATCACTTCGCGCAATTGTGTTGGTAAACGCATTCCATCACTTGATGGATAGATCAAACCAATCATCACCAAGTGGGTAAGAGCAGATTTCGCTTCTTTTTCCGTCAATGTTATTACTTGTTTTTCGGTGAAAGGTTCACTTATGGATGCAGAAGCTTCTAGTACTTGGTACTGCCATTGGTTCAGAGAATCAATGGCACGCGCAAGGCTTGGCGCAGAACAGGCACGAACTGCAAGTGATGCAATATCTGAAGGCACCGGGGCAATTA
>JBILNA010000067.1:0-4780 GCA_044375255.1 Candidatus Planktophila sp. | reverse complement strand
TTACCGTTGGAGACTTAATTGAGAACCAGAAAGGCATTACCTCTTTCATTAAATCTTTGTTAGTAAACAAGTATGAGGATTCAATCGCTTGATTTTCAGCGGGGCCATACTGAGATGCATCGCAAACTGCAGGCTTACCAGCAACTGTTGGTTGAGCAGTAGGTAGTTTTCGCACCAGTGGCATAATTGTTCGGACTGAATAATATGGAAGCCAACCTGTTACAACTTTGCGTGGAGGTTTATCAGTCGCAGATGCTAATTGTGCGGTCGTAATGTGAGTTGTAAGAGTTGCAATTGTGATTATTGTCAGTGCGAAGGCAATAAAGCGCTTCATCATTACTTGTCTTCGGGATCTGGCTTCAACCCAGCGTGAATATCTTTGCAGGTCGGGCAGATTGGATACTTCTCGGGATCGCGAGACGGCGTCCACTTCTTTCCACAAAGAGCTTTCACTGCTTTTCCTGTTACGGCAGATTCAACAATTTTCTCTTTTTTCACATAGTGAGCAAAACGATCATGGCCACCATCATCTTCTTGAAGATTTTCATCTAGGGATGGGTGGGTTAAGAGATCGGTGTCAGACTCCGATTCAATTCCTATTTTTCGAAAGATGCCCATGAGGTGGATAAGAATACCTATGTGTAGCCCAAAACTACGGGTAGAATTCACTAATGAAGGACTTACTGCGAACCGAGCATTTGAGCCGTGCTGATGTCGAGTTATTGCTATCAACTGCGGCTGAATTTGCTGAGAATCCACTGCGTTCAAACACAGCATTAGCTAACAAAACTGTCGCTATCTACATGACTAAGCCTTCAACCCGCACCCGTCTATCCTCTGAATCCGCGGTTGCCCATTTAGGTGGAACTCCAATTTTTATTCGTGGCGATGAATTACAACTAGGTCGCGGCGAAACAGTCGAAGATACTGCAAAGATCATTAGTGGATATTGCAGTGCTCTTATCATTCGAACCTTTGCACAATCAGATGTTGATCAATTGGGTGCATATGCATCAATCCCGGTTATAAATGCACTAACCGATGTTGATCATCCGACCCAATTGTTGGCAGATTGGTTAACAATTCGTGAAAACTTTGGAACAGATATTGCAGGACGCAAATTTGTTTACCTAGGTGATGGAAACAATATGTCGCACGCTTGGTTGATCATGGGCGCAATCATGGGGGCCCATGTTGTTGCAGCTACGCCCAGTGGTAAATGGGCACCAGATCCAGTTGTTGTTGCAGTTGCAAAGAATATTGCAGCACAAAGTGGCGGAAAAGTTGAAGTAACAAATGACCCAGAAGCTGCGGCAAAGGATGCATCTGTTCTTTACACAGATGTATGGATGTCGATGGGTGATTCAGAAAGTGATCGCAAGGAGAAAGTGCAGGCACTCTCTCCTTTTGCAGTGACAGAAAACCTCATGAAATTGGCCGGCAAGGATTCATTGTTCATGCATTGTTTACCTGCTCACCGTGGCGAAGAAGTTGAGGCAAATGTAATTGATGGACCGCGCTCGGTCATCTGGCGCGAGGCTTTTCACCGCAGAACTACGATTCAAGCCATCCTGTATCACCTAGTTCGTGGTGACTTAAAGGGCTATACGCACTAACATTTCGTCCATGCGCGTAGTCGTCCCACGGGAAATTAAAGAGGGAGAAAAGCGCGTTGCGCTTGTCCCAGACATCATCAGTAAATTAACTCGCCTAGGACTCGATGTAACAATCGAATCTGGCGCAGGATCTCATTCGCAAGCAACAGATGCTGATTTTTCCGCAGCTGGTGCAACGGTAAAGCCTGGCGATGTTCTGACTGATGCAGATGTTGTTTTGTCTATTCAGCCACTAACGCCCAAGCAAATGGCTACCTTGAAAAAAGGTGCGATCACAATTTCATTCTTATCCCCCGTTACCGCCGTTGATTCCATTGATGCAGCAGCCGCTGCAGGTGTAACTGCTTTTTCACTTGAATTAGTCCCACGTATTTCTCGCGCACAATCTATGGACGCGCTCACTTCACAAGCACTGTGTGCCGGTTACCGCGCGGCAATAGTTGGCGCAGAACTTTCTCCACGCTTTTTCCCAATGTTAATGACAGCTGCAGGAACAGTTACACCTGCACAGGTATTGGTACTTGGCGCGGGTGTTGCAGGTTTGCAAGCAATCGCAACTGCCCGTCGTTTAGGCGCAGTTGTTTCGGCATACGATGTTCGACCAGCTTCAGCAGATGAGGTTCGTTCGATGGGTGCCACATTTATTGAACTTGAACTTGAAGCTCTCGAAGGTGCTGGTGGTTATGCACGCGAAATGACCGAAGAACGTGCAGCAAAGCAGCGCGAACTTTTGACGCCGTACATTGCAAAATCACATGTGGTTATTACAACCGCTGCAGTTCCTGGACGCCAAGCTCCACGCTTGATGACGCAAGCAATGGTGGATTCAATGGCACCAGGAACAATCATCGTTGACTTAGCTGCAGAAACAGGCGGCAATGTTGAAGGTTCAAAGCCTGGTGAAATTGTTGAAACTGCAGGCGGAGTTCGCATTTGGGGCGGCAAAGATGTGCCAAGCCAACTGCCTTTCCACGCATCATTCTTGTACTCACGCAACGTGGTAAATCTCTTGTCACTGTTTACAACACCAGCCAAGGATGATCAAAAGGTTGCATTTAACCTAGATTTTGAGGATGAAATCATCGATGGCGCTGCGGTAACGCACGCTGGCGCACGAAGAGGGGCACAGTAATGGAACCAATGGCAATTGTTTCGATCTTCGTACTTTCAGTCTTTGTTGGTTTTGAAGTTGTATCAAAGGTGTCATCTACATTGCACACACCGTTGATGTCTGGTGCCAACGCAATCCACGGAGTAATCCTGGTTGGCGCGATCATTGTTGCTGACCACAGCACAACAAATTTAGAGCTTGGACTTTCAGTTGCTGCGATTATCTTGGCAACTATCAATATGGTGGGCGGTTTTGTTGTTACCGACCGAATGCTTGAGATGTTCAAAGGAAACAAGAAATGAGCCGCACCGTATATGACCTGATTGGTCTTGCCGCAGGTATCGCTTTCATTCTTGCTTTGAAGGGTCTGTCACATCCAAAGACAGCACGCCGCGGAAATTTAATCGGTGCCTTTGGTGCCGGTCTTGCAACGCTGGTTGTCTTCTTCTATTCCAACGAAGGCTCATCACTTCCACTCAATAACCTTGGCTGGATTCTTGGAGCCATCGCAGTTGGTCTCATCATTGGTGTTCCTGCAGCACGCAAGGTTCAGATGACGCAGATGCCACAGCTTGTCGCACTATTTAATGGTGTGGGTGGAGGAGCTGCGGCTTTGGTGGCAATTGTTGAGTACCTCAACCTTGGCGATAAGGCCACAACAGCAGTAGTTGTCTTCACCGTATTTACCGTGATCGTTGGCTGCGTTTCCTTCAGCGGATCGATTATTACCTTCATGAAGCTTCAAGAATTAATGACTACGCGACCAGTAATTTTCCCAGCGGGCCGTTTTATTATCGCTGCGACCCTGGTTTCAGTAATTGGAGTTGGCGGTTGGGTTGTTAATTCATTGGGTACTACCCCGCTACTAATTCTTGCTGGTCTATCACTTCTATTCGGTATTTTGTTTGTGCTTCCAGTTGGCGGCGCTGATGTACCAATTGTGATCTCATTGCTCAACGCATTTACAGGTTTAACTGTTGCCGCAAGTGGTTATGTACTTGATTCAACGCTGTTGATCATTGCAGGAACTCTTGTTGGTGCATCAGGAACAATCTTGACGCGTTTGATGGCAGAGGCGATGGGTCGTTCATTGTTTGGAACTTTGTTCGGTGCATTTACCGCTAAGCCACAAGATGTTGCTGCAGCTGGCGAAGAGCGACCAGTTCGTTCTGGTTCACCAGATGATGTTGCTATCTTGCTTAACTATGCACGCCGCGTTGTTATCGTTCCAGGATTTGGCCTAGCTGTTGCCCAAGCACAGCACACAGTTCGCGAACTTGCTGACTTAATGATTTCAAAGGGTATCGATGTTGCCTACGGAATTCATCCAGTTGCAGGTCGTATGCCAGGACACATGAACGTTCTGCTGGCCGAAGCAAATGTTCCTTACGATCAATTAGCTGAAATGGATGAAGTGAATCCAACTTTTGGTCAGACAGATGTTGCAATTGTTATCGGTGCAAACGATGTTGTTAATCCTGCAGCACAAACAACGCCGGGTTGCCCAATTTACGGAATGCCAATTCTTGAAGTTAACAACGCAGCCAACATCATCTTTCTAAAACGTTCTATGCGACCAGGTTTTGCTGGCATTGAAAATGAGCTTTTGTATGATCCAAAGACAATGTTGCTCTTCGGCGATGCCAAGGCTTCATTGACCAAGGTCGTTTCTGCGCTCAAAGCCCTGTAATTTCCAAGTTGCAGGTAGTTGAAAGTTCAATTACTCTTGGGCTCTGAACTAAGGAGAGGCCAATGCCTGCAGTAACCGTCAGCGACATCACCGTATTGCCTCGCGTCAGCGAACTTCCTGGTGCACGTGCACGCAAGGTAAAGAGCATTACGACTGCGCCTCAAGGTTTCGAAGGTGAAGGTTTCCCCGTTCGTCGTGCATTTGCCGGTGTTGATTTAGCTGAGCTTGATCCATTCATTCACTTAGATGAAATGGGCGAAGTTGAATACGCACCAGGTGAGCCAAAGGGAACTCCTTGGCACCCACACCGCGGCTTTGAAACAGTTACTTACATTATTGATGGAATCTTTGATCACCAAGATA
>JBILNA010000066.1:0-4817 GCA_044375255.1 Candidatus Planktophila sp. | reverse complement strand
GAAGCATCACGGCTATTGGCCTTTGATTTACTTACTGAGGTAAATCGCAATGAGGGTTACTCAAACCTGTTGCTGCCACAAGCACTCAATGCCAGCAAGCTAGATGAACGGGACAGGTCTCTGGTTACCGAACTGCTGTACGGAACAATACGAATGCAGGGTAAGCATGATTGGGTACTGGCGCAGATCAGCGATAGGCCGTGGACTGAAGTTGATCCTGGAATCGTTGATGTGTGTCGATTAGGCGTGCATCAATTGCATGAGATGAGAGTGCCGGATCATGCCGCGGTTGCATCGACTGTCGAAGTAGCCCGTAAGAGACTTGGTGAATCTAAAGCAAGTTTTGTGAATGCATTGCTCCGAAATGTCACGCGGACATCACAGGAGGAATGGTTTGCACCCCTTCAAGAAATTTCAGACCCAGTTGGGAGATTCTCTATCCAATACTCACATCCAACATGGATTGTCTCTGCCTACTTTGATTTATTGAAGGACTGGCCAGAGGTCGAACAAGCGTTAGCAATCAACAACGAGCCGGCAACACCAACTTTGGTTTCCTGGCCCGGGCTATCTAGCCAACAGGATTTGATCGATATTGGGGGAGAACCAACTAGTTATTCAGTCCATGGTGCACATTGGAAAGGAAACCCTGGTGTTCTCGATCTAGTGAAGTCACGAAAAATTGGTGTGCAAGATGAGGGTTCTCAATTAGTTGCAACAGTCTTTGCATCTGCTGCATCTGGAGCTTCGTGGCTGGATATGTGTGCAGGTCCAGGTGGCAAAGCGGCTTTGCTTTCAAGCATAGCCCGCCAAAGAGGGATTACCTTTACCGCTAATGAAGTTTCAGCAGTACGTGCTGATCTTGTTCGCCAAGTAGTCAACGGTGATCGAGTAATAGTTGGAGATGGTCGCGAGATTGGAAAAAGCGAGGAGAAATTCGACGCGATTTTGATTGATGCACCATGTACAGGATTAGGGGCACTTCGTCGCCGTCCTGAAGTTCGTTGGCGCCGTACGCTTCAAGATTTGCGAGAGCTCACCGCTTTGCAAAGAGAGTTAATTGAGTCCGCAATCAAGGCGCTCAATGTCGGAGGCGTACTTGGTTATGCAACCTGCTCTCCTCATCTGGCAGAAACTTCAATTCAAGTGGCTGATATCAAGAAGAAATTTTCAAATTTCGAGCAGATTACGGTTGGCCCACTGTTGCCCCAGAATCTACAAGGCGGTATGCGAGATGAAGCGATGTCCCTGTGGACTCACCGGTCAGGAACGGATGCGATGTATTTAGCCCTTTTCAAAAAGGTCAGCGAGTAAAGTACGGACATGATCAAGGAAATCAGAATCACACCAAGCATTCTTAATGCTGATTTTTCAAGGCTCAAAGAAGAGATAGATTCAATCGCAAAGGTGTCAGATTTACTTCACCTGGATGTCATGGATAATGTATTTGTCCCTAATTTCACTTTTGACTTTGAGGCGGCATCAAAGATAATTAGCGAATCTTCTTTAGCGGTTGATGCTCATCTTATGGTTGCCGATGTGGATTTGATTGCAGTTCAGTATGCAGAGCTAGGTTGTGCTTCTGTGACAATTCATGCCGAAGCTACGGAGAATATCCCGCAAACGCTTAAAAACATTAGAGCGGCAGGGTCACGCTCAAGTTTAGGTATCAAACCGAATACCCAAATCGAGCAGTATGCCGACTGTATAGATTTAGTGGACATGTTTTTGATTATGACTGTCGAACCTGGTTTTGGAGGACAGAAATTCATGGACAACATGATGGATAAGGTCCGCAAAACTCGCAATTTAATCGGGGATCGCCCTATCTGGCTTCAGGTGGATGGGGGTATCTCTATGCAAACCATTGAAATGGCACTTGAGGCTGGAGCTGACACTTTTGTCGTTGGAAGCGCGGTTTTTAATGCTCCCGATCCGGCGCAGATGGTTATTGATATCAGAAAATTCGCTACGCGAGATGAACAGCTTGAGTAAACTGATCCTATGAAAACCTTTGATGAGCTATGGCTCGAATTGAGCCAAAAAGTTGCCGAAGGAACTGAGGGTTCTGGCACCGTTGCATCCGTTGAAGCCGGGGTTCACGCAATTGGAAAGAAAATCCTTGAAGAAGCCGGCGAGGTTTGGTTAGCCGCCGAACACGAGAGTAATGATGCGTTGGCGGTAGAGATCAGTCAACTGTTGTATCACCTACAGACTTTGATGATCGCACGTGGGTTAACAATCAATGACATCTATAAGTACTTATAAGGGGCCACAATGTTAAGAATCGCCGTTCCAAATAAAGGTTCTTTAGCGGAAAGCTCTATCGCAATACTTAAGGAAGCAGGTTACAGGCAGCGTACCGACGCACGTGATTTAGTGTTGATTGATCCTGATAACGCGGTTGAGTTCTATTACTTACGTCCTAGAGACATCGCAATCTATGTAGGCTCAGGCGAGTTAGAGGCCGGTATAACAGGTCGTGACTTACTGATTGATTCAGCTGCACCTGCGGAAGAAATTCTCTCCTTGGATTTTGGCGGATCTACCTTTAGATTCGCAGCTCCGATCGGAAAGGATTGGGGGATAAGCGATATTTCAGGAAAGCGAATCGCTACCGCATATCCAGGGTTGGTTGAACACAATTTAAAGAGCTTGGGAATTCAGGCCCAGATCGTCCGTCTTGATGGCGCAGTCGAAAGTTCGATCCGTCTAGGTGTTGCAGATGTGATCGCCGATGTTGTCAGCACAGGTAGTACTTTGCGCCAGGCCGGGCTTCAGGTCTTTGGTGAACCGATTTTGACCAGTGAAGCGATAGTCATTAAGAGAAAAGGCGTGGAGCTTCCAGCAGGTCTAGAGGTTCTTATTCGTCGACTACAAGGAGTTGTGACGGCAAGGCGTTATGTGTTGCTTGATTACGATGTTCTCAAGATCCATGTTGATCAAGCGTGTGCAATCACACCTGGCTTGGAATCACCAACTATTTCTCCATTACAGAAAGATGATTGGGTTGCAGTCCGAGCGATGGTTTTGCGAAAAGAAACTAATCGCGTGATGGATGAGCTATGGGCACTTGGCGCCCGTGGAATTTTGGTTACCGATATCCACGCTTGCAGGTTGTAACTTACAGATTGATAAGTGCAGGAACTGAGCGAAGAGATGGTTCTGTAATTGAATAATCTGCCGCGGCTTCAACTATGGGTTTGGCGTTAAATGCAATACTGATGCCGGCAATCTGCATCATGTCCAGGTCGTTCGCACCGTCACCGATTGCCACAGTGTTTACCAGTTCGACCGAGCACTTCTGCGCAAACTCCTTCAAAGCTTGAGCCTTAGCTGCGCGATCAACGATTGGGCCGACTACTTTTCCCGTCAGTTCTCCACCAACAATTTCCAAAGTGTTGGCTTTATAAAAATCGATTTTTAGCTCATCGACTATGGGTTGCAGTATGTTGGTGAACCCTCCTGAAACCAACGAAATGAAATGTCCTTTTTCATGCACGAGTGAAACCAACTCGGCAGCGCCATCAGTCAGAAGAATTTCCTCCTGAACCTGAATGATCGCAGCTTCTCCAAGACCTTGAAGCAGTGCCACGCGAGCTATCAAGCTTTGGGCAAAATCTAGTTCACCACGCATTGCGGCTGTGGTAATCCGGGATACTTCATCTAATACACCAGCCTTGGCTGCCAATAGTTCAATAGCTTCTTGTTGAATAAATGTGGAATCAACATCTAGTTGAACTAAGCGCTTTTGAGAACTCATTTTTAGGCACCGTATGTGAGGGAGAAATCTGTTCCAGCATCAATTGTTGCCAGCACGGTCTGTACTTGATTTTCTGTAAGACCTGAAATTTCGATAGCCACTTCAATAGGACCAGTTCCAGATCTTGAGAGATCTTCTATGTTTGCCCCAGCTTCAAAAAGTTTCCCAGTGACTTGCATCAAATGTTTAGGATGTAATTTAACAGAGCTCAACTTTAGAATTAAAGTGTCAGGTTTTGTCTGTGGTGTTGTAGAGGTTGAAAACACTGCGGCAATATCTACTCCTAGGGTTGCAGCAAGTATATTCAGGTCCTCTTCAATGGCAGCCTGATGTGCAGGGTTTAATGAAATTTGAAGGGTAAAAATCAATCGACCCTTGATGATGATCTGATCTAGATCCATCACTGCGACTGAAAAAGGCGAAAGCGCCTCAAAGAGAGCATGTGCCAGGCCAGGCTTATCCTCACCGGTAAGAAGGATTAATCCGGAGAATTGCTCTGTCTCGTGGCTAGAGGTTGTCATAAGAGGAGTAGGTTATCGTGAATCACTAAAGCTTTACGCGAGGTTTGCGCGTGATTGGCCGCTCTAGCCAGTATCTTTTGCATCTATGAGTAGCTCAGTTTTAACTCTCAACGAAGTCGCGGTGCGCCGAGGCGATCGTTTGATCCTGGGTCCAATTAACTTTTCAATCACACACGGGGAGCGATGGGTAGTCCTTGGTCCTAACGGGGCTGGCAAATCAACTCTTCTTCAAATCTTGGCTACAAAAATCTTCCCAACTCAAGGAACTGTGTCTGTCCTAGATAAACAAATGGGCAAAGTTGATCTCTTTGAACTTAGAACCCGAATCGGTTTGTGTGGTTCTGTAATCGCCGAAGATATCCCTCACGATGAAACGGTCAAGGATGTTGTGCTGACCGCCGCTTATGCGATCTTGGGACGCTGGAACGAAAGCTATGACCTTTGGGATGAGTCTCGTGCGATGGCGTTGCTCACAAATTTTGGTGTACGAGAATTGGGAGATCGTCTGTATGGAACTCTCAGCGAAGGCGAAA
>JBILNA010000065.1:0-4863 GCA_044375255.1 Candidatus Planktophila sp. | reverse complement strand
CAAAGGCCGCAACCTTCAAAACTAGTTACGCAGAAACGAAAGCTGCCATTGATAAAGCAACGCCTGTCTTTGATGAGAAATTTAGTGAAGCAACGTATTCATACACACAAATCTATAACGGACTTTCAGCAACAGGGGCATCAACAGAGTGCACAGTGAACCGAACTGTTTGGTACCAAAATGATCGAAGCTACGCAGAACGTATGGCACTTGTTGCTAAGTATCGTTTGGGTGGTGCGGCCTTGTGGACTCTTGCAATGGAATCCCCTGCCGCAACTGCAGAACTTCGTAAGGCTGCTTTAGCAATTGCTCCAGATCCTGTTGTGAGCACTTTAAGTATTGAAGGTGCTCCGCAAAACACGATTAACTACGCCGGTTTATTTACCGTTAAAGGCTTGCTGACCCTAAAAGATAAAACACCGATTGCAGGCCTTCCAGTTAGCCTAGAGATAAAACGCTCTAATGAAACTGTATGGACTAAGGTGACAGAACTTGTTACAGGTGTAGATGGAACGATTTCGACACCTATGACGCTGGGTGGAAATGCTTCACTACGCCTGACCACTGTTGGAACATGGGAACAAGCCGAATCAGTTTCACAAGAAGCGGCAATGGTTGTGAAGAGCAGTGTCCAGCTTGATAGACCTGTATCTGTTGCAAAGGGTGCTCAGATAGTAATCAAGGCACAGTTACTGCCACGCTTGGCAGGCAAGTCAGCTCAATTGCAGAAAAATGTTAATGGCAAGTGGCAAAATGTAGGTGCAGCAGCACTTTCTGATGCAAATGGGTTATTCACCTTTACGACAGTTGAGCCAAAGCGAGGAGTAATAACAATGCGAGTTCAGTTGATCGGCGATGTCGCTTCTGAGCAATTTGCAATTGTTATTCGTTAATTATGCCTAAAACTAAAAGCAAACCTGAAGTCAATGAAAAGTTGGACGAAGAGTTAAGGGCAATTTTTAGCGGCGATATTCCATGGGTAACAATTGTTTGGGACGATCCAGTTAACTTAATGACTTATGTGACTTATGTTTTGATGGAGCTCTTTGGATATAACAAGGAAAAAGCTCACGAACTAATGATGAAGGTGCACACAGAAGGCAAAGCTGTTGTTTCGACTGGAAGCCGTGAAGAAATGGAACACGATGTTGCTCGACTTCATGAGTATGGCTTGTGGGCAACTCTTCAACGCGGTGACCAAGCGCTATGAGCGACGTACAACACGGATTTTTTCGACATGGTGAAAACGCATACCTAGCCAATTTCACTGAAGCAGAGCGTGAAGTGTTGGTCAATCTGACAGAGCAAATTATCGAACTGCTTGCCGAGCGCGTTGATCATCACAACGATGACCCCCTTGCAGCGATGGTTGGTATCACGGCACATGACACACCACCAGATGATGAAGTTTTGTTGCGGTTACTTCCCAACGCATACGCCGATCAAGTTGATGCATCTGAATTTCGTCGTTACACCGAATCAACATTGCGCCAGAAAAAGCAAGCACATGCCATGGCGATGAGGATGCACCTTAAGGCTGGAGTAGATGGCGTGGTCGAGTTAGATCATGATTCGGCAAATGCTTGGTTAGGTGCCATGAATGATGTGCGACTTGCGTTAGGTGTTCGATTAAAGGTTGAGGAAAATACACATCAAGATCTAGAACTGTTGGCACCTGATGACCCAATGCGCGGTGTTTATGCGGTTTATAGCTGGTTAGGCTGGCTGCAAGAGAGTTTGATTGAAGCACTCATGGATGAAAATCAATAGTTCGCCAACCAGTTAGACCATAAGTGCAAGGTAGGCTTGACCTGTGAGTGATGCCCCAATTGGAATATTTGATTCAGGTGTAGGCGGTTTAACCGTTGCACGTGCAATTCTTGATCAACTTCCTAACGAGTCAACTCTGTATATTGGCGACACAGCTCGTGGACCTTACGGACCACGTCCACTAGCCGAAGTTCGTGAGTTTGCACTTGAGACCATGGATTTTCTTGTTTCTCAAGGCGTTAAAGCAATTGTGATTGCATGTAACACCGCATCTGCTGCAATGCTTCGTGATGCACGCGAGCGTTATTCAATTCCTGTAATCGAAGTTATTCAGCCAGCTGTACGACGAGCAGTTGCGGCAACCCGAACTGGAAATGTAGGAGTTATTGGAACTCGAGCGACTGTTGATTCAAAAGCATATGTGGATGCATTTGCTGCAGCGCCACAGCTGAACATCACATCGATTGCATGTCCCTTGTTTGTAGAATTTGTTGAGCGCGGAGAAACTTCTGGCGCAGAGATTACAAAAATTGCTCGTGAATATTTAGCACCAGTAATGGCTGCAAAAGTAGACACATTGGTTCTTGGGTGCACGCACTATCCGCTATTAACTGGAGTGATCTCGTATGTAATGGGCGAAGGCGTCACATTGGTATCTAGCGCCGAAGAAACCGCAAAAGATTTATATAGAACTTTGGTTGAAAACGGATTGCTACGTGGGCAATCAACAACCCCTGCCACACATAAATTCTTAGCAACCGGTGATGCCAAGGCCTTTGAAACCTTAGCGCGACGTTTTCTAGGTCCAGAAGTTACTAAAGTCGAACACCAAGTTCTCTAGCTCACCATTTCATTAACTGACTACATAGGAGTAAAAATGCCACGCAACGACGGACGTTCCGAAAAAGATTTGCGCGAAATCAAGTTCACTCGCGGCTGGCTAGACCATGCAGAAGGATCAGTCTTGGTTGAGTTTGGAAAGACCCGCGTCTTGTGCGTTGCTTCATTTACACCTGGTGTACCGCGTTGGTTGAAAGATTCTGGCAATGGTTGGGTGACATCAGAGTATTCAATGCTTCCACGCGCAACGCATACACGTTCAGATCGCGAAAGCGTTAAAGGCAAGTTGGGTGGGCGCACACAAGAGATTTCTCGCCTTGTAGGACGGTCACTTCGTGCAGTTGTGAATATGAAAGAGCTTGGGGAAAATACAATTGTCATCGACTGCGATGTTCTACAAGCAGATGGTGGAACACGGACTGCGGCAATTACAGGTGCATATGTTGCATTGGCCGATGCAATCACTTGGGCAAAAGCACAAGGGCATATCAAAGAAAGCTCAAAACCACTTAATGATTCAGTTGCAGCGGTAAGTGTTGGAATTATTGATGGCGTCCCCATGCTCGATCTTTGCTACGAAGAAGATGTTCGTGCAGGAACTGACATGAACGTTGTTGTCGCAGGCGATGGGCGTTTTATTGAGGTTCAGGGTACCGCCGAAGGCGAACCATTTGATAGAGCACTACTTAACCAATTACTTGATTTAGCAGTTGCGGGATGTGCAACATTAAATCAGTTGCAGAAAGTTGTGCTTGCCAAGTAATGTCTCACAAACTTGTCCTTGCAACACGTAATCAAGGAAAGATCACGGAGTTTCGAAGAATTCTTGAAGAGCTTGCCCCTGGACAGATTGAGTTAATTGGTGTTGACCAATTCCCAGATCTTGTAGATGTAGATGAAACCGGCGCTACCTTTGAAGAGAATTCATTGCTCAAGGCCCGATACACAAGCCAAGCCACAGGATTACCTGCAATCGCAGATGATTCAGGATTGTGTGTTGATGCACTTAACGGGGACCCAGGCATTTTTTCTGCCCGATGGGCCGGTGTTCACGGAAATGATCAAGCAAATTTAGTGAAGGTATTAGATCAACTAAAAGATGTGCCGGATGAAAAGCGCACGGCTCATTTTAAATGCGTGGCTTCTCTGGTTTTGCCTGATGGCCGCGAACAGGTTGCCGAAGGTCGCTTTGAGGGCCACATCCTTCATGCTCCAGTTGGTGAGAATGGATTTGGCTATGACCCGATTTTTCAGCCCCTGGGATTGAGTATTTCCTCCGCACAAATGAGCCCACACGAAAAGGATTTGGTCAGTCACCGTGGAAAATCACTTCGTTCTATCGCACCCCATGTCATACAAATGCTCGCAAGCCTGAGGTAACCTTTACCTATACAAGTGCGTTAATAACGTGCGTACCGCAACCCAAGGAGTTTCACGTGGCCGTTAAGAAGACCGCAAAGAAAGCAGCCAAGAAGGCTGTTGCAAAGAAGAAGTCACCAGCAAAGAGAGCTGTTGCCAAAAAAGCTGTAGCAAAGAAGAAGACAGTTAAGAAGACAGTTAAGAAGACTGCGGTTAAGAAGACTGCAAAGAAGGCTGTTGCTAAAAAAGCTGTAGCAAAGAAGAAGGTTGCTAAGAAAGCTCCTGCAAAGCGTGCGGTCAAGAAGGCTGCAGTTGCAGTTACTTCTGCACCACGACCAGTTGCACCACCTGCACCAGTTAAGCCAATTGCACCACCTGCACCAGTTAAGCCAATTGCGGCACCAAAGCAATCAACATCAACTCGCACTGCATGGCTAGTAGTAATTGGAATTGCAGCGCTCGCACTTATTGTTTGGTCACAATCTTCAAGCAGCGATAGCGATGATGCAGCACCTACGCCTTCAGCTTCACAATCTGCTGAACCATCAGCATCTGCAACACCATCTGAGTCTGAAGAACCAGGCGAAGCGGTAGCTGTAGTAGAAGCGCCAGCAAAGTTTGTTGCACTCAATGCTGAAGGCGGATTAAAGCTTCGTTGGGTAGCACCAATGGCAGTTGAAGGTTTGACTGGATATAACGTTGAAATTCGTGCAAACGGCGCGGGTGAGTGGACAGTTATTGCAACAGTTCCAGCTGATCAGCTGACACAGAACGTAGCAAAGGCAAGTGATTCAGGGTGGACTCAGTTCCGTGTTTCATCTGTGTACTCAGATGGACAAACTGCATCAGCAACAGCTTTTGGAATTCCTGGAGAATTCAAGTAAATCGTTAATA
>JBILNA010000003.1:0-17876 GCA_044375255.1 Candidatus Planktophila sp. | reverse complement strand
AATGCTTTGGAATCTGGTCGCACACACCACGCATATTTATTTAGTGGTCCACGTGGTTGCGGAAAAACTTCTAGCGCACGAATCATGGCGCGCTCGCTCAATTGTGAAAAAGGGCCAACACCAAATCCATGTGGGCAATGTCAGTCATGTAAAGATTTAGTTGCGAACGGTCCAGGTTCGTTAGATGTTATTGAATTAGATGCTGCGACCCACGGTTTAGTAGATGATGCACGAGATCTGCGCGATAAAGCTTTCTTTGCACCAGTACAAAGTCGTTACAAGATTTACATTATCGATGAAGCGCATCAGCTTGGACCAGGGGCTGCAAATGCCTTACTGAAAGTTGTTGAAGAGCCACCTGCTCACGTAATTTTTATCTTTGCTACAACTGAACCAGATAAGTTGATTGCAACTATCCGTTCACGCACTCACCACTATCCATTCCGTTTAGTCCCACCAGGAACTTTGGCTGCCCACCTTGAAAAGGTTTGTAACGCTGAAGGAGTAAAGGTTGATAAAGGCGTAATTCCACTTGTTGTACGCGCATCTGGTGGCTCTGTTCGAGATGCACTTTCTGTTCTTGGTCAGTTGTTAGCTGGCGCAGGAAAAGATGGCGTGAGCTACGAGATTGCAATTCAACTTCTTGGATTCACAGATGGTGCCTTGTTAGATGATGCGATTGATGCGATTGCCGCACATGACGGTGCAACATTATTTAAGACAGTTGATCGTGTTATTGAATCAGGACATGACCCGCGTCGCTTTACAAGCGATATGTTGGAAAGAATTCGCGACTTGATGATTGTTGACGCGCTTAAGGATTCAAAGGCTAATTCGATTTTGCGCGATATGCCTGATGATCAAATGGAACGTATGCGCAATCAAGCAAATCGAATTGGTACTGCAAATCTTTCACGTGCAGCAGATATCGCAGCCGAAGGTCTTACCCAAATGCGTGGGGCTACTGCGCCACGTTTAATCTTGGAGCTCATTTGTGGGCGCATATTGCTGCCGATTGGCGATAACAGCGAGGCCGGCATGCTTTCTCGTATTGAACGTTTGGAACGTGCGGAAAACATTGCTCCTCTTACGACTGCTCCCGTTGCTTCCGCTCCAGCTCGAACCGTGGAGGCAAAAGAAAAAGCAGCCTCCACTCATTCGACTGAAGCACTCAGCAACTCCAAGGAAACCGAAGTTGTAAATCCAGCCCCTGAAAAGCCAAAGGCGTCCCCCGCACATGGTGCATTTGATATTGCCGCGCTGAGACGAGCGTGGCCGGATGTTATCGAGGATGTAAAGAAGCGTCGTAGGCTGACTTGGTCGCTGCTGTCGGCAAGTGCGCAGGTGCTTAGCGTTGATGAAGATGCGATCACCATTGGCATTGTTAATGCTGGCGCTAAGGAAAGTTTTGAGCGTTCTGAATCTGATGTGATTTTGCGTAACGCGTTTATCGATGTGGTGGGCTTGGATCGAAAGATCGCAGTTGTTGTTGATCCTTCTATTGATACCAATACTCCTGCGGCTCGTGAGACGCGTACATCAGAGGCACCATCAGATAAAACTCTGCTTACAGGTGCTGCCTTGCTTGCCCAAGAACTTGGCGCAAAAGTTATTGAAGGTAAGTAATACATGTCAGGTATGTATGAAGGTGCGATTCAAGATCTGATTGATGCACTAGGTCGCTTGCCAGGTATTGGTCCAAAGAGCGCGCAACGCATTGCTTTCCATATTTTGCAATCTGATTCAGAGGTTGCTTCAGCGTTGGTTGATTCAATTCGTGTTGTTAAAGAACGAGTAAAGTTTTGTGTGCAGTGTGGAAATGTTTCAGAAGAAGATGAATGCCGAATCTGCCGGGATCCTCGACGTGACAACACAATCATCTGTGTTGTCGAAGAGAGCAAAGATGTTATTGCGATTGAAAGAACGCGCGAATTTCGCGGGAAGTACCATGTGCTTGGTGGAGCGATTAGTCCTATTGATGGCATCGGTCCGGAACAACTTCGAATTCGAGAGTTAATGATTCGTTTGGCAGATGCCGGAATCGTTGAAGTTATCTTGGCGACCGATCCAAACCTTGAAGGTGAAGCGACAGCTACTTACTTATCCCGCCTGATTAAACCGATGGAGATAAAGGTTTCGCGGCTAGCCAGCGGCTTGCCTGTCGGTGGAGATCTGGAGTATGCCGATGAGGTGACGCTTGGTCGGGCCTTTGAAGGCCGCAGGGATGTTTAATCTCATTATTTGACACGCACTCCGTCTCATTATTTGAGAAATCCCTGAAATCGGGTAGCCCCAGCTAGATATGTAGTTCATGATTGAGCCATGGGACTCATTGTGCAGAAATACGGCGGCTCTTCAGTTGCCGATGCCGAGGGCATGAAGCGGGTAGCCAATCGAATTGTGGCGGCCAAGCGGGATGGAAATCAGGTTGTTGTCGTGGTTTCAGCCATGGGCGATACCACCGATGAATTGATTGATTTAGCTGAACAGATCACGCCCATTCCACAAGGTCGCGAACTGGATATGTTGCTAACTGCCGGAGAGCGAATTTCAATGGCACTTCTTGCAATGGCAATTAACAATTTGGGCCATGAAGCTTTGTCATTTACCGGTAGCCAAGCAGGTGTGATCACAACATCTGCACACGGTCGCGCTCGCATCATCGATGTAACTCCTGGTCGAATCAAGGAAGCACTAGATAGCGGAGCAATTGCAATCGTTGCTGGCTTCCAAGGTATTTCGCAAGATACAAAGGATGTAACAACTCTAGGTCGAGGTGGAAGTGATACAACTGCGGTTGCATTGGCTGCAGCACTTGACGCAGATGTGTGCGAAATTTATACAGATGTTGATGGTGTATTTAGCGCCGATCCACGCGCCGTACCAGCTGCTCGTAAACTAAAGACAGTTACTTATGACGAAATGCTGGAACTAGCAGCAAGTGGTGCGAAGGTTCTGCACTTGCGTTGCGTTGAATATGCACGCCGTTACAACTTACCAATTCACGTACGTTCATCTTTTTCAACCAATGAAGGAACCTGGGTGGTCAAAGATCATCCTGAAGGAGGAGCTATGGAGCAAGCAATCATCTCGGGAATCGCACATGATAAGTCTGAGGCGAAGATAACGATTGTCGGAGTACCGGACCGCACTGGTGTAGCTGCTCGTATCTTCCAAGCGATTGCCGATGCAGACATCAACATCGACATGATTGTGCAGAACGTTTCTGCAGCAGCAACAGGTCTAACAGATATTTCATTCACATTGCCTAAGTCTGAAGGTGCTGGCGCTACTGCAATCTTGCAGAAGCTTCAGGGCGAAGTTGGTTTTGCTTCAATTCAATATGACGATCAAATCGGTAAATTGTCATTAGTTGGCGCTGGTATGCGCTCACACCCAGGTGTTACTGCAACTTTCTTTGGTGCACTCTCTGATGCAGGGGTAAACATCGAAATGATTTCAACCTCTGAAATTCGCATCTCTGTAATCTGCCGCCAGGCAGATTTGGAACGTGGTGCAAAAGCTGCACACACCGCTTTTGAATTAGATGCAGATCAAAGTGAAGCTGTTGTATATGGAGGTACAGGACGATGAGTAAGAAAGTTAAGAAAGTCGCAAAGAAGCCAACCCTTGCAGTCGTCGGTGCAACAGGTGCTGTAGGCACCGTAATGCTTAGCATTCTGTCTGAGCGCAAAGATGTTTGGGGCGAAATCCGTTTGATCGCTTCTGCTCGCAGCGCGGGTAAGAAGTTAATGTGTCGTGGAGAAGAGCTAACTGTCGTGGCCCTATCGCCCGAGGCATTTGATGGCATCGATGTTGCGATGTTTGATGTCCCTGATGAAGTTTCTGCAGAGTGGGCGCCTATTGCCGCTGCACGTGGTGCAATCGTTGTCGATAACTCAGGTGCATTCCGAATGGATCCAAAAGTTCCATTGGTTGTACCTGAAGTCAATCCAAAGGATATTAAGAAGCGCCCCAAGGGAATCATTTCAAATCCAAACTGCACAACCCTTTCAATGATTGTTGCGATGGGTGCACTAAACAAAAAGTTTGGTCTAAAAGAACTTGTTGTTTCTTCTTACCAAGCTGCATCAGGTGCAGGTCAACCTGGTATTGATGCGTTGCGCGAACAGATCTCGGCAGTTGCCGGTACAAATGCTGGTGAAGCCACCGGCGATGTTCGTAGATTTGTAAAGGATTCCGGGCCATTTCCAGCACCGCTTGTACTCAATGTTGTGCCTTGGGCTGGTTCTCTAAAGGAGGCGGGTTATTCATCTGAAGAGCTCAAGGTCCGCAACGAATCTCGCAAGATTCTAGGAATGCCAAAGCTAAAGGTGTCAGCAACATGTGTTCGTGTTCCAGTTTTAACAACACACTCGTTAACGGTCCATGCAACATTTAAAGCCGAGGTATCTCGAAAAGCTGCCCAAAGAGTTCTAGAAAAAGCAGCAGGCGTGATTTTGCTAGATGATCCAGAAACCAAGAAGTTTCCAACACCAAATGATGTTGTTGGAACCGATGAAACCTGGGTTGGTCGCGTGCGTCAGTCGCTAGATGACAAGAAATCTATCGATTTATTCCTGTGTGGCGACAACCTGCGCAAGGGTGCAGCGTTAAATACTGCGCAGATTGCCGAACTATTGGCGGTAGAGTTAACAAAATGAGCATCAAAGAAACCTTACGTTCGGATCTAACCGAAGCAATTCGCGGTCGCAACGAGATCACATCCAGCACTATTCGCATGGTTCTAACTGCAATCACTAATGAAGAGGTTGCCGGAAAAGAAGCACGCGTACTAAGTGATGACGAAGTCATCGTTGTTTTGTCACGTGAAGCAAAGAAGCGTCGCGAAGCAGCAGAAGCTTTCGAGGGTGCTGGCCACGCGGAAAAAGCTGCGCTAGAAAAGGCCGAAGGCGAAGTTATTGCTAAGTATTTGCCAGCCCAATTAACTGCAGATGAAATCAAGGAGATCATCGCTGAAGCAATTGCTTCAACAGGTGCTGCTGGACCCGCAGATATGGGCAAAGTAATGGGTGCGATCAAGCCAAAGATTGCTGGAAAGGCTGATGGAGCACTTGTTTCATCACTAGTGAAGGAGAGTCTGAACAAATGATTAAGTATGAATACGCAACGGTTCCACTTCTCTCACATGCAACAAAGGCGATTCTTGATACTTGGGGTTCAGATGGTTGGGAGCTCGTACAAGTTATTCCGGCACCTGGAACTGGCGAACAGCTAGTTGCTTACATGAAACGTTCACTTGCATGAACCAAGTAGATGTACGCGCAAAGCTTGCAGAGCTTGGATTAGAGCTACCAGTTGCCGCAAAACCAGTTGCCGCTTATGTTCCAGCTATCCGCACGGGTAATTTAGTTTTCACTGCAGGACAACTCCCATTGGCAAATGGCGAAATGGCAGGCGTTGGAAAAGTTGATGGAGCGATCACTCCTGAGCGTGCAAAGGAGCTTGCACAGATTTGTGCACTCAATTGTTTAGCCGCAGTTGAAACAGTTGCAGATGTAAACAAAATTACAAAGATTGTTCGTGTAGTTGGTTATGTAAATGGCGTACCTGGCTTTATCGGACACCCAGGTGTAGTTAATGGAGCTTCTGAACTCTTTATCTCAATCTGGGGCGATGGTGCAAAACATGCACGTAGTGCTGTTGGTATTGCAGAGTTACCGCTGAATTCACCAGTAGAGATCGAGCTAACAGTCGAAATTAACGACTAGCGTCGCGGTCATTTACCGCGCTTTGAAAGACGCTCTAAATCTGTAATTAGTACTGCGCGACCATCTAGCTTTAGCCAGTTGCGTCCGGCGAAATCAGCAAGAGCTTTGTTAACGGTTTCACGAGATGCACCAACTAGTTGTGCTAATTCTTCTTGAGTTAAGTCGTGGTGAACAAATAGACCTTCATCAGTTTGCTTTCCAAACCGCTCACCTAGATCGATAAGTGCCTTTGCGACGCGTCCTGGAACATCTGAAAAGACTAGATCGCCAACAGCTTCATTTGTACGGCGTAAACGTTGGGCCAAACGAGCAAGTAGTTGAAGCGAAACATTTGGATTTGTTGCAAGCCAAGGAATTAACTTTTCCTGCCCAAGACTTAACAACTTCGCATCTGTAACTGCAGTTGCAGTTGATGTGCGGGGACCTGGATCAAAAAGACTAAGTTCGCCGAACATTTCGCCAGGACCAAGAATTGATAGCAGATTCTCGCGACCATCCCCGCTGGATGTTCCAAGCTTGAGTTTTCCTTCAGCAATTACATACAAGTGATCGCCTTCATCGCCTTCGGCGAATAAAACAGATCCCTTTGCAATCTTTACGGAATCCATACTTGCCAGCAAAGAAGCAGCAGCAGCGTCATCCAAGGCGGTGAACAGAGGCGCTTTACGAATAACTTCTTGATCTATGGGCACGAGGGGTACTTTACTACCCATGGCGGTCGATGGCGAAATTCGTAAAGGGGCAAAAGCGGTTTATCGCATCCTGACCAAGACCTACCCCAATATTCGCTGTGAATTAGATTTTACTAACCCGTTGGAGTTAATCATCGCGACGGTGTTGAGCGCTCAGTGCACAGATAAGAGAGTTAACACTGTAACTCCAGCGTTGTTTAAAAAGTATAAAACTCCTAAGGCGTATGCAAAAGCAGATATTCACAATATTGAAGATCTGGTGCATTCAACGGGTTTTTATCGAGCAAAGGCCCGAAACATAAAGGCACTCAATATTAAATTGCTAGAAGATTTTGGGGGAGAAGTTCCTAGAACTCTTGAAGAATTAATTACTTTGCCTGGTGTTGGACGCAAAACTGCAAATGTTGTTTTAGGTCATGCTTTTGATACTCCAGGAATAACAGTTGATACCCACTTCGGACGTTTGTCGCGGCGCTTTGGTTGGACCAAAGAAACTGATCCAGTAAAAGTTGAAATGATTGTTCAACAGTTAATTCCACAACCTGAATGGACAAATCTGTCTCAGCGCATGATTTGGCATGGACGCAGAATTTGTCATGCACGTAAACCAGCATGTGGTGCATGCCCAGTAGCTAAAATCTGCCCCAGCGTTGGAATTGGTGAGATGGATAAGGCGAAAGCGTTATTGTTGGTAAAGACAGACAAGGATTTTAGATGAAGAAGTTAGTCGTTGCAGCGGTGTCGTTATTGCTGACGGCATGCTCACCTTCATCATCATTTGTTCAAGGTGAACTTATTTCTTGCGAATCAATTTCTCAAGATCCAACCTTTACTGGTGGAATTGATCTGGACTGTCTAGATGGCAGTGAAGGTGCTCAACTTGGCGCATTACGGGGACCACTTGTTGTTAATGTCTGGGGCTCATGGTGTGGACCATGTGAAGAAGAGATACCAGTTTTTCGGGCATTTCATGAAAAAGCTAAAGATAAAGTTCAGTTAATTGGTGTTGATGTTGAAGAAGCAAATTTAAATGATGGCCGTACCTTTGTTGACCGCAATGGAATTACTTGGCCAAACTTGTATGACCCAGATGGCCGTTCACGCCAATACTTTGGGATGGGTGTTCCTGTTACATGGTTTATTGCAGCCGATGGCAGCGTTGCCTACAAACATATCGGAATCATCAAAGATCTCGATCAGATTCTTGAACTAACCGAAAAACATTTAGGCGTGCGTCTTTAATCCTCATCCTTAGAACTATGTAAACCTTCAGAGATCAGCTTCATAACATTTGGATCAGCAAGGGTTGTTGCATCTCCCACCTGACGGTTTTCAGCGACATCTTTCAGTAAACGGCGCATAATTTTGCCGCTTCGAGTCTTTGGTAATTCAGCAACAACCAAGATTTGGCGAGGCTTTGCAATCGCACCAATTTCTTTAGCCACGTGATTACGCAGCTCGGTTACTAATTCTTCGCCACTGGCGTGAGCAATTCCGCCACGCAAGATTACAAAGGCAACAATTCCTTGACCTGTCATCGCATCTTGTGCGCCCACCACTGCAGCTTCTGCAACTGCTTCATGCGAAACAAGTGCGGATTCAACTTCGGTTGTTGAAATTCGATGACCGGAAACATTCATGACATCGTCAACGCGACCCAGTAACCAGATCGCACCATCTTTATCTAACTTTGCGCCATCTCCGGCAAAGTATATTCCCGCAAATCGTGACCAATAGGTTTCCTTGTAGCGCTCATCTTCGCCCCACACACCACGCAACATTCCGGGCCATGGTTTATCAAGAATTAAGAAACCACCGTGACCTTTTGCAACGGGATTTGCATTGTCATCAACAACGACTGCACTGATTCCGGGAATCGCAGTCATTGCTGATCCTGGTTTGGTCGCGGTTACACCAGGCAAAGGTGAAATCATGATTCCACCGGTTTCTGTTTGCCACCAAGTATCAACAATTGGACAGCGATTACCGCCAATTACTTCTCGGTACCACATCCATGCTTCAGGATTAATTGGTTCGCCCACAGAACCTAATAAGCGAAGTGATGACAAGTTAAATTTGTTTGGAAATTCATCGCCCCATTTCATCCATGTTCGGATCAAAGTCGGAGCGGTGTACAAAATAGTTACGCCGTATTTTTCAATTAATTCAAAGATGCGTCCCTTATGTGGCGTATCTGGCGTTCCTTCATACATCACCTGCGTTGCACCATTAATTAGCGGGCCGTAAACAATGTAACTATGGCCGGTAATCCAACCAACATCTGCGGTGCACCAGTACACATCAATTTCAGGCTTGATATCAAAGACGACTCGATGCGTATAGGCAGCCTGGGTTAAATAACCGCCAGTTGTATGAAAAATTCCCTTTGGCTTTGCCGTAGTTCCTGATGTGTACAAAATGAATAGTGGGTGCTCAGAATCAAAGCCTTCCGCGGTGTGTTCGGCAGATTGTCGATCCACAATGTCATGCCACCAGATATCTGTTGCAGAATTCCAGGCAGTTTCTTGCTTAGTGCGTTTAACAACCAAAACATTCTTTACATTGTGCTTACCTTTTAATGCTTCATCGACGGCTGGCTTTAAAGCAAAAGCTCCACCCTTGCGGAAACCACCGTCGGCAGTAATAACCAACTTCGCATCTGCATCCTGGATGCGGGATAACAAAGCTTCAGCAGAGAAACCACCAAAGACAACAGAGTGAGCTGCGCCAATTCGAGCACATGCCAACATCGCAATTGCAGCCTCTGGAATCATTGGCATATAAATTGCAACACGGTCTTTAGCTTGAATTCCTAATTCGATAAGGGCGTTTGCTGTTTTTTTTACTTCAGTTAACAACTGTGCATAAGTAATAGTTCGAGTATCGCCCGGTTCCCCCTCAAAATGAAAAGCAACTCTATCTCCGCGACCTGCAATGACATGTCTATCCAATGCATTAAAGGATGCATTGATCTTTCCGCCCACAAACCATTGTGCATATGGTGCATCCCATAGAAGAGTTTGCGTCCAAGGAGCTTCCCAAGTGAGTGCAAGTGCTTGTTGATCCCAAAAAGCTAATCGATCTTTCTCGGCCAGATCGTAGAGAGCAGCGGTCGCATTAGCTTGCGCCGCAAAATCGGCAGTGGGAGGAAATTGGCGATCTTCACTGAGCAGGTTCTCTAGCGATTCATGATCTTGACTCATAACACAAGAGGTTACCCCTTCACCATTGTTATCAACAGAGAATTCGTGATTGATTTTTTCTTTGCTGCTTTCCCTGAAGATGTCTCGACGGAAAGGAGATGCAATGTTGACTTCACTTATTTTGGCTTTAATCAAGCTCTTGAGTAACCCAGTGTTACTGGCGGCCCTGGCTAGGTTCTTGGCCAATGCCTTGAAAACCATCAGTTAAAGGGTAAATCCCACACATGAAGGCCCTCCCAGCACTGTGCGCGGAGGGTCTTTTTGTGCCACAAGGGCCAAGGTGAGAGGATTGGCCGTAAGCCTCTAGACGACTCAACGAAGCGCTCAGTCTAAAGATTTACAACGAGCCATAGGAGTCACCGTGCCAATTGCAACCCCTGAAATTTACGCCGACATGTTGGATCGCGCTAAAAAAGGCGCTTTCGCTTATCCAGCAATCAATGTTTCATCGTCACAAACTCTGACTGCTGCTATTCGTGGTTTCGCCGAAGCAGAGTCAGATGGAATCATTCAATTTTCTTGGGGCGGTGCTGAATACGCATCTGGTTCAACAGTTAAGAATATGGTTGATGGCGCAGTCGCGCTCGCGGAGTATGCACATGTTGTTGCAAAGAATTACAAAGTAAATATTGGAATTCATACAGATCACTGCCCAGCTGAAAAGCTAGATGGCTTTATGCGTCCACTTCTTGCATTTGGTGCAGATCGCATTAAGTCAGGCAAGGCTCCATTGTTCAACTCACACATGTGGGATGGATCAGCGGTAGATATGACTGAAAACATGAAGGTCGCTAAGGAAATGTTGGCGATGTCAGTTGCCGCAAAGACAATTCTTGAAATTGAAATCGGTGTTGTTGGCGGAGAAGAAGATGGAATCGAAGCTAAGCATGATGCAAAGCTGTACTCCACTCCAGAAGATGCATTAATGACTATTGAAACACTTGGTACAGATGTCAATGCTCGCTACATGGTGGCAGCAACATTCGGAAATGTTCATGGTGTTTACAAACCCGGAAACGTTGTCTTGCAACCAAAGATTCTTGCAACTTTGCAAGAGGCTGTTTCTGCCAAGCTTGGTCTACCTGCAGGAAGTAAGCCAATGGATCTTGTATTCCATGGTGGTTCTGGCTCACTTCTTTCAGAGATCCGCGAATCACTCGATTACGGTGTAATCAAGATGAACGTTGATACAGATACCCAATATGCATTTACCCGCCCAGTTGTTGATCACATGCTCAAGAATTATGACGGTGTGCTCAAGATTGACGGGGAAGTTGGAAATAAGAAGGCTTACGATCCACGAGCGTGGGGCAAGGCGGCTGAAGCAGGTATGGCAGCCCGCGTTGTTCGTGCATGTGAAGATCTTCGCTCAAACGGAACTTCATCACTCAAGTAATTAACAACTAGTCGGAGAGGCTTTACCTATGCCTGCATTAGTACTACTCGGAGCTCAGTGGGGCGACGAAGGCAAAGGTAAAGCTACCGATTTGTTGGGCGATCGCGTTGATTATGTAGTCCGTTATCAAGGTGGTAACAACGCAGGTCACACAGTAGTAATTGGTGATCAAAAGTATGCGCTTCACCTTTTGCCATCAGGAATTCTTTCTCCTAATGTAATTCCGGTCATTGGTAATGGCGTTGTTATTGATCCAAGTGTTTTACTTGAAGAAATTCGTGGGTTAAATGAACGCGGAATCGATACAAGCAAACTTCTCATTTCAACTAACGCGCACCTAATTACGCCCTATCACCGCACAATCGACAAGGTGTCAGAGCGTTTCTTAGGGAAGTCTAAGATTGGAACAACTGGTCGCGGCATCGGGCCAGCCTATGCAGACAAAATCAACCGAATCGGAATTCGCGTACAAGATCTATTTGATCCATCAATTCTTCGTCAAAAACTAGAAGGTGCACTGCGCGATAAGAATCAGATTCTGATTAAGGTTTTTAACCGCAAGAACATCGAAGTTGATGAAGTTCTAGATGAGTATTTAAAGTACGCAGATATTTTGCGCCCGTATGTTGCAGACACTGTTCTAATTTTGGATGAAGCGCTAAAGGCAGGAAAGCGCGTGCTTCTAGAAGGCTCTCAGGGAACTTTGCTAGATGTCGATCACGGTACGTATCCATTTGTAACTTCAAGTAATCCAACAGCTGGTGGAGCTTGTACTGGTTCAGGAATCGGACCTACAAAGATTGGTCGTGTAATCGGAATCGTAAAGGCATATACGACTCGCGTTGGTAGCGGACCATTCCCAACTGAATTGTTTGATGAAGATGGCGAAGCGCTTCGCCGCATTGGTGGAGAAATCGGTGTGACAACAGGTCGAGCTCGCCGATGTGGCTGGTATGACGCACCAATCGCTCGCTATGCAGTGCGGGTTAATGGTTTAACGGATTTCTTCCTAACAAAGCTAGATGTATTAACTGGTTGGGAAAAGATTCCAGTGTGTGTTGCCTATGAAATTGATGGAAAGCGTGTCGAAGAACTGCCTGCTTCACAATCTGATTTCCACCATGCAAAGCCAATCTATGAATACTTAGCTGGCTGGACTGAAGATATTTCAGCTGCTCGCAAGATGTCAGATCTTCCTAAGAATGCACAAGATTATGTAGCCTTTCTGGAAAAGATTTCAGGTGCTCCAATGAGTGCAATTGGTGTTGGTCCAGGACGCGATCAAACAATTGTTGTAAAGGATTTCATCTAATGAGTCTGCTCGCAGATCGCTACGCATCAGCAGCGATGCGCGAGCTCTTTTCGCCTGAAGCAAAGATAGTTCTTGAACGTAAATTATGGATTGCGGTTATGCGTGCACAAGCTGAACTAGGCCACGCAATCGACAAGAGTGTAATTACAGATTACGAAAATGTAATTACAAAGATTGACTTGGCATCGATCGATGCTCGTGAAAAGCACACTCGTCACGATGTTAAAGCTCGTATCGAAGAGTTCAACGCTTTGGCTGGGCACGAAGCAATTCATGCCGGAATGACGAGTCGTGATTTAACGGAAAACATTGAAGCGCTTCAGATTCGCCAAGGTCTAGATGTGGTCCACACCAAAGTTGTTGCATTGCTTGCTCGACTTGCTGAAGCATCGATCAAGTATGCAGATCAACCAATCACAGGTCGTTCACACAATGTTGCAGCGCAGGTAACAACTTTGGGTAAGCGCTTTGCGACAATCGCCGAAGAACTGCTATTTGCTTATGACCGCTTGATTGGCTTGCAAGATCGCTATCCAATGCGGGGAATAAAGGGTCCTGTTGGAACCGCTCAAGATTCCATTGATTTATTGGGTAGTTCAACTGCCCATCACACATTGGAGCAAACAATCGCTAAAGAGCTTGGTTTTAACCAGGTTCTAGATTCAACTGGACAGATTTACCCACGCTCATTTGATTACGATGTTTTAACAACATTGGTACAACTTGCTTCAGCACCAGCTAATTTAGCAACATCAATTCGGTTGATGGCTGGTGCCGAGCTAGTAACCGAAGGCTTTAAAGCTGGTCAAGTTGGTAGCAGCGCAATGCCACACAAGATGAATACTCGATCATGTGAGCGCGTAAATGGTTTAGCTGTTGTCTTACGCGGGTACGCATCAATGGTTAGCGAATTATCTGGCAACCAATGGAACGAAGGCGATGTTTCATGCAGCGTAGTGCGCCGAGTTGCGATCGCAGATTCCTTCTACGCATTTGATGGCTTGATGGAAACTATTTTGACAGTTCTTGATGAATTCGGAACTTTCCCTGCACTGATTAATGCAGAGCTAGAACGCCAGCTTCCTTTTCTTGTAACTACCAAGATTTTGATGGCGGCGGTAAAGGCAGGAATTGGTCGCGAAGTTGCACACGAAGTAATCAAAGAGCATTCCATTAAAGCAACCATCGCAATCCGTGAAGGCAAAGCAAACACATTCTTTGATGATGTGGCAGCCGATTCTCGAATTCCTTTAGATCGCTCAGCTCTAGTTCAATTAATTGGACAACCTATTGAATTTGCAGGAGATGCCCAACAACAAGTATCGCGAGTTGTTAATCGAGTAAATGCTATTACTTCACAATTTAAAGAAGCTTCACAGTACGCCGCCGAATCAATTCGATAAGCGAAGTTGTTAAGTGCGCGATCCAGAAATTCTGCAACAAGTAAAGAGCACGCTTAACGCCCTCACAATCAAAGCCCCGGGCAGAGCAATTGAAGTACGAGTACCGCCTTATGCCGCAGTTCAATGTGGCCAAGGTCCAACCCACACACGTGGAACCCCGCCAAACACCATTGAAATGGAGGCTCAGACCTGGCTAGCCCTGGCATCGGGGGAGCTGTCGTGGGAGCAAGCGGTGGACAGCGGGGCGGTTTTGGCCTCTGGCTCAAGGGCTGATCTGGCTCAGTATCTTCCGCTTTAACGCTCAATACCTGCCTCTTTAGCGCTCACATAACTCGTTTAACGCCTGGAAACCTGGTGGAAGGTCATTGCCAAGCGCGATAACCTACCTCCCTGACGCACAGCAATTAGTGAAGGAGGTCGCCCATGGGTCGCGGCCGCGCAAAAGCAAAGCAAACCAAGGTTGCACGTGATTTGAAGTACAACGCGCAAGATATGGATTTAGATCGACTAGCCAAAGAACTTCACGGCGAGATCGATACAACCTCACGCAAGGATGACGATGATCCATTTGCTGAGGGCAACTACATTCCACGTGCGTGAGACCAACACCGTACGTTGCTTCACTTCGTATCTACGAACCATTGTCGGCATTTGAACCTGCCGACCGTTTACGCTGGCAAAGTTTAGAAATCGATCCATTTTCTTTCAATAAAGAAGAAGAGTTAGCGTTACATCGCGTTGTTCAACCAGAACCTCCTGCTGGTCGACCAGATGGTGTTCACATTTTTGATCGTGATGGAATCCGTTATGTAGCACCTTGGGCCACAGCGATGCGTTGTTGGGGAGCGCTGGATAATTTTAAAGAATCTCTTCCAAGTACGGTTGTTCCATATTTTATTTCTCCTGCGATGGAAGATGTAATCACTGCAGGTGTTGATCTACTTGAAGATAAAGTTCCTCATATCTTAAATGAGACCTGGATAATTCCTCCCCGCTGGTTTATTTTGTTTTCACCAGAGGAGCGAACTCGGGGGAAAAACGCTGACGGTTTCTATTGTCGAGCATTGACAAGCATTGCCAATGCAAAGCAGCGGTGCAATGGTGCCCATGATGCTGTGCTCAATGCATTTGGTGAAGGCCCGGTCGAGCAAGAGTTAGAAAATCTGCTTGCTTGGCTTGAAATGTTTCACCCAGAATCATTAGTTGAACTTGATTACGGCGGTCTCGCTAATTACATGGATCGCGCACTCCGTGATTCAGGTGAAGAAGGTCTCGAATCTGATGCATCGATTGAAGATGTCACGCATTCAGTTGCTGGCCTAGCTGCCGCAGATGGAATGATGGCTGGCGTTGGATATCAACGACTAATGTCCCGTTGGCGCTTGGTTCAGGCCTACGAACAAGCCTCGTAGGTATTGCTTCACGCTGATTTAATCGCAATACTTCACCCCAATACGGTCTAAAACGGACAACCCACCAAAAGTAGTCAAAAAGCTAGAGGAGTCATCATGAACCGCATCCCCGATGCCGAAGTTCTTCTGACCCCAAAAGAGGTTGCACAACGTTTTCATGTGAATCCAAAAACAGTAACCCGTTGGGCAAAGGCAGGAAAGTTAACTGCCATCCGCACATTAGGCGGGCATCGTCGTTATCGTGAATCAGAAGTTCTTGAGCGTTTACGCGAATACAAGGAATCAAGCTCCTAGCAGTAGGATTAACTCATGGCCGATAAGAATGATGACATGAAAGCAAGAATGCTTGCTGCCCTTGAAGCTAAGAAAAATAAGCCAAGTGCACCAGGGACTCAAAACCATTCTGAAACCGGATCAAAGATTCGTGGCGGACAACGCAGTGGCGGCGCACCACAAGTGCAACGCAAAGCTGGTCCATCAGGTTCAGGTTCTGCCGGCTAGTAGCCGATAGCTTTAGAAGTCATACCTGATTTACTGCGAAATGACGACAGTTGAACGACCTTTAACTGTCAACGATGCTCCTGTAAATTTACGAATCACAGTGGTTCCAGCTTTTGCGCCTTCAACCAACACAGACCACGTTCCCGTTTTTGGGAGAGTAAAGATTTGATCACTTGTTGTTGCATTATGCATAACAACAAATGTTGCAGCCTTGTCTTTAACAGCTGCACCATTGAGTGAATATGCGATAGATCCTTCTGCAGATACTAAGAACTTGAGATTGGATTTAACCTGTGCGGTCGTTGTCATTCGGAAAGCAGGATGAGCTTTTCTTAATGCAATCAATCCCTTGTAATAATCAACCGTGACGATGTTGGATTTTCTAGTACTCCACTTCATCGAATTGACCTCATCGCTGGACTTGTAGCTATTTGAATCACCATTTTTTGATCTAAGAAACTCTTGTCCCGCCTGCATAAATGGAAGACCTTGAGATAGGAATGCAATTGACGCAGAGAACTGTGAAAGTTGCGCTGTATCTGATGGTTTTACATCTTTAACGCTGGCGTTAATTTTGTCGACTAGTGTCATATTGTCGTGTGATTCGACATAATTAACGGATTGACCGGGATATGAGGTAGTCCACTTTGATTTAATCGTGGTTGAGTAGTCAACATTGCCAACTATTCCGGACATAACATCATTTTTTGCACTAACTTTTCCGGTCGCAAATCCTGTATCAGTTGAATCAAATACTGAGCCTTTAATTCCATCTCTGATTTGATCGTTAAAGTGCGAAACCCCATTCAATTTTTGAATATTTAACTGGTTCGCTTTTTGATTTGCGGGCAAGGTACCCATGTTCCAACCCTCACCGATAACCAAAATTGTCGGATCGATTTTTTTGAGGGCTGCTGTAATCTCATTTATAGTCTTAATATCCATCAGACCCATAAGATCGAATCTAAATCCGTCCATGTTGTACTCTTTAGCCCAGTAATTGACTGAATCAACGATAAATTTACGGACCATAGGTCGTTCAGAAGCAACATCATTGCCACACCCACTACCACTGGTCAAATTTCCATTGTCGTCGCGGCGAAAAAAGTAGTTTGGAACGATTAAATTTTGACTAAATGTGCTGGCATTAGAAACATGGTTGTAAACCGCATCCATGTTGATTCGCAATCCCTGCTTGTGCAGAGACAAAATTGCGCTCTTAAGCTCCTTGATTCGCAGTTTTGGATTTGTTGGGTCAGTGCTATATGAACCCTCTGGAACATTGTAATTTTGTGGATCATATCCCCAATTAAATGTTGGGTTCTTCTCATCGACTGTAGCAAAGTCAAAGATTGGCAGCAGCTCAACGTGGGTTACCCCAAGATCCTTAATTGCTGAGATGCCTGTTTTTTGACCAGCAAAAGTTGTGTTGGTATTTGTGAAGGCAACATACTTGCCCTTTTGTGCCGCTGGAAATCCGCTTGATGCATCCATGGACAAATCTCGCACATGAAGTTCATAGATAAAGGCATCTGTTGGTTTTCCACTAAACTTTGGTTTAGATTTGTTCCAACCAACTGGATTAGTAGTACTTAAATCGACGATTACGCCGCGCAATCCATTAACCGTTGTGGCTCTCACATAAGGATCCACCGCTTCATTGTTTGCACCATTTACTTGGACGCGATAATTAAATATCGTTCCATCCTGGTCTCCAGCTAATTTTGCGACCCAAGTTCCCTTAACGTCGTACTCCATTGGAATCAATTTTCCGGATGAATATGGAGACTCACTGTCTTTATAGGTAACAACATTCACCGCTTCTGCAGTCGGAGCCCACACGCGTAATGTGGTAGCTGCTTTTGTGTAAGTAACTCCTAGATCATTCCCCGTATAAGTAAATTTCGAGATGAATTCTGGTGAATCGTAATATGCAATTTGCTCCAAAATTGGATTCTTTGCAACTGGGGTAGTTGGAATCGAATAATGAATCACTGGGTCCCCCTGGCGCAGCCAAATCTCAACGTCTCCGCTGGCAGGAAACTCTTTTATAAATCGATCCTCATCAATATCCTTGGCATCCCAGCTACCTTTTCGAACAATAATTCCAATACTTTCAAACTTTTCCATGCCAGTAATCTGCACCTTGGCTATTTTCCCAAAGGCATCCTCTGATGTAAATGCAACACCATTGCTGTTAACATCAACATCTCCTGGGCCAGTAA
>JBILNA010000064.1:0-4902 GCA_044375255.1 Candidatus Planktophila sp. | reverse complement strand
GCCTTCGAATCCGTGTCGACGATTGAGCCGAGCAGGGTAGAAGGTGGTTCGCGTAGCAAACGCTGATAGTGAACTACACCAATAAAGCGTCCGGTTGGAGTCTCTACTGGCTGGCGACAGATATAAATCTGCGAAGCAAGTGCAGGAGAAATCTCTTTTTGTCGAACCGCCGCCAGCGCATCGGCAACGGTTGAATCTGCGGTTAGAACAATCGGTTCTGTGGTCATCATTCCACCAGCTGAATAATCTTCGTATGTCATCAATCGCAAAACATCTTCTGCATCTTCTGGTTCCATAAGCTCTAGTAGAGCAGTTGCTCGTTCTTCTCCAACTTCACGCAACAAGTCGGCAGCATCATCTGGATCCATCTCACCTAAGACATCGGCCGCGCGTTCTCCTTCGAGCTCTGCAAGAAGTGCAACACGATTGTCCTCATCCATTTCTTCCAAAACATCTGCAAGGCGTTCATCTTCAAGTGCACTAGCAACTTCAATACGACGCTTTGGAGCCAAATCTTGCAAAACCGCCGCAAGGTCTGCAGCACGTAGATTGGCCAAAGTTGAAAGAAGATTGGCAACACCTTGATTTTGTTCAGTGTTTGCAAAGCCAACAACTTCTTCCCAAGTAACAGTTGATGTTGCTCCCTTGCGTCGTAAGCCTCGACCTTTGCGCATGATGTGTACTTTGGCGATCAACCAATCACCATTTCGATTTTGTTCCATGCCCATGTCTTCAACAACAACTTCTTCTGAGGTTTCCAATAGGGTGATAGATCGATCAAGCATTTCACCCAGAACTAGAACTTCACCAGGGCGGGTATCAAAACGACGCATATTCAAAAGACCGGTGATTACAACCGCTCCACTTTCAATTGATGTAACGCGGGTGATGGGAACAAAAACTCGACGACGCAATGGAACTTCAACTACCAAACCAAGGATTCGAGGTTGTTGATTGTTTGAACGCAGGGTCGCGACAGCATCTCGAACCTTTCCGACAGGATCACCATTTGGGTCAAAGACCGCGGTACCTGCAAGACGGGCGAGAAATACTCGGTTTAAGAGATTGCCGCTCATGGGATAAGGGTACCTTTCTCTTATGAACTCAGGTGAACGTGTTAATGAACATACGACGATCCCTGCACGGCCTGATCTGATTCGATTAGGTCTAGGAATCATTGGAATCGGAACATCTGGTCCATTAATCGCAATGAGTGCAATGCCGGTATTGACCTTGATCTTCTGGAGAAATCTAGGCGGATCTTTGATTACCTTGCCATTTGCACTACGTCATTCAAGAGACCGCGTTGGAATGAAATGGGCAATGATTGCCGGAGTTCTGCTTGCGCTTCACTTTATCGGTTTCTTTTTAGCAATGAGAATGACAACGGTTGCGGCGGGAACTGCCCTTGTTGCACTGCAGCCAATTTTTGCAGCACTGTTTGTAAAGTTTAGCGGTGGGCATATTCCGTCAAAAGCCTGGCTCGGAATGATCGTGAGTTTTGTCGGAGTTATTTTGGTGTCTGGTGTTGATTTAACCATCTCGTATAGAGCCTTCTTGGGTGATATTGCTGCATTGATTTCTGCAGCATTAGCTGCTGCCTACATGATGGCTGGATCAAAAGCGCAGCGCACTTTAGAAACAAGTACCTATACAACGGTTTGCTACTTCGTTTGTGCAATGACTGCATTGCCAATGGCATTAATTGCAGGTAATGAAATCTTTGCTTTTGAGCAAAAAGAGTGGCTCATTCTGCTGGGACTAATCCTTGGGGCTCAGCTCTTAGGTCATACGATGTTTAACTCAGCGCTTAAGCGTGTTTCACCCGCGATCGTTTCACTCATTGTTTTTTTCGAAGTACCAGTAAGTGCAGTACTGGCAGCATGGTGGTTAGACCAAACGCCTCCCATAGGAGTCATCCCAGGAATCGTGCTTATTCTGATCGGATGTGTTTTGGTTGTAACTAGAACAAGAGGTGTAAAGAGTGATTGATCTACACACCCACACTACTTGTAGCGATGGAACAGATTCTCCTCGCGAATTAGTGAACAAAGGGATTATTCAGGGGTTAGAGGTTTTAGGAATTTGTGACCACGACACAACATCTGGATGGGCTGAAGCAACGGAATCACTTCGTGGTTCACTGAAGTTAGCACTGGGCTCTGAAATTTCTTGCTTAACAAATGATGGCGTGAGCGTGCATATGCTGGGTCTGCTCTTTGATCCCGAACATGAAGAAATGCAGCGCGTGCTTGAGGAAACCCGCGATGGTCGCCTACCTCGAATGCGCAAAATGATTGAAAAAATGCGGGCTGAAGGCCTGGATATTTCGATAGAAGATGTAGAGCACGCCATGCCAATGGGAGCCACGATGGGCAGGCCACATTTGGCTGATGCGCTGGTTGCAAAGAAAATTGTGAAATCTCGCGACGAGGCTTTTGTAGATTTACTACATAACGAATCCCGGTTTTATGTTTCCCATGCTGCACCAACTCCAGTCGAAGCTATCGCTTTGATTCGCAGAGCTGGGGGAGTTGCAGTAATCGCGCATCCATTTGCCTCGCACCGCGGAGAAATTCTAAAACCCGAAGATTTTTCCGAATTAGTTTCTGCAGGTTTAAATGGCATAGAAGTTGACCATCGTGACCAAAACCCTGATGAAAGAGCGATGTTGCGAGCAATTGCACATGAGTTAGATCTTGTAATCACCGGAAGTAGTGACTATCACGGCACTGGAAAACTTAATTCATTAGCAGAAAACCATACCCATAGGGAACAATGGGAGAAGTTAGAGTCACAAGCCAATGCTCGAAGGGTGGTTTCAGCGTGAAAGATATAAGCGCAATCACATTTGCAGTTCAATCTTTTGTCACTTTATTTGTGATCATGGACCCACCAGGTGCAACTCCTATTTTCTTAGGTTTAGTTGCAGACAAAACCCCTAAAGTTCGCAGAATTTTGGCGGTTCAAGCTGCAGCGGTATCTCTTCTTGTCATTTCAATCTTTGCACTTTTCGGCCGTGCAATTTTGAGTTACCTCAACATCTCCATGGAAGCGTTACAAGCGGCAGGTGCACTTTTGTTGCTTCTCGTTGCACTCGAATTGCTTACAGGAAACACTAAGAAACACAATGAAGATGGCGATTCAAACATTGCACTAGTGCCTCTAGGAACTCCGATTTTGGCTGGCCCTGGAGCAATTGTTGCAACCATGATTTTCGTTCAGCAAGTAGACACAACGGCAATGGCGCTTGGACTAACGGCTGCTGTTGTAGCTGTTCATATTGCTATCGCAGTTGCGCTTATGGCATCAACAACAATTTTGAAGGTCATCAAAGAATCAGGTGTGACCCTGGTAGCCCGAATTGCTGGTCTATTGCTTGCAGCCATCGCAGTACAAATGCTTGTAGATGCGATTCGCGTCTTTGTTGCTGCTTAGCTCTCTTTAAACTTCTTAGTGCGTGTCCGAGTTCGCTCGGTGCGCGCCTTTGGCACTTCTTGCTTAGTGCGAGCTGGTCGTGAATCTTTGCTTTCAACTTTCGCAATGGGCTTGGCCTTGACCAAACGACCCGTAGATCCAGCTGGGATATTGAGGGTTTCGTAGAGATGCTCTGAAGATGAATATGTCTCTTCAGGCTCTGCTAAACCAAGCTCAAGAGTTTGGTTAATCATTTTCCAACGTGCAAGTTCATCCCAGTCAACAAAAGTAACTGCAATACCGTGTGCACCTGCACGAGCCGTACGACCAATTCGGTGAACATAGGTTTTTTCATCTTCAGGACACTGATAATTAATGACGTGAGTAATTCCATCAATATCGATTCCTCGCGCTGCCACATCGGTAGCTACAAGAACATCTGATTTGCCAGCCTTGAAGTCACTAAGCGCTTTTTCACGTGCGCTTTGTCCAAGATCGCCATGAATAGGTGCTGCTTTAAAGCCACGTTCCATTAAATCTTCAGCTGTCTTTTGTGCTGTTCGCTTGGTGCGACAGAAAACCATGGTTGGTCCGCGTCCTTCGGCCTGCAGAATTCGTGCCAACATTTCAATTTTATCTAAGGCATGTGCGCGCAACACATGCTGCTTGATGCGAGTAACAACTGCGCCCTCATCTTCACTGTCTTGAGTTCGAATATGAATTGGTTGGTTCATAAAGCGACGAGCAAGAGCGATGATGTCGCCGGGCATAGTGGCCGAAAACAACATGGTCTGCGCACGATTTGGCGTGCTCGATAAAATCTTTTCTACATCAGGTAAAAAGCCAAGGTCCAACATTTCATCTGCTTCATCCAAAACTAAGCGCGAAACCTCTTTTAGCTTCAATTGACCTTGTCGGGAAAGGTCCAGAAGTCGCCCAGGTGTTCCCACAACAATTTCAACCCCTGCTTGTAGCGCTTCGATTTGTGGCTCAAATGCGCGTCCACCATAAACTGCCAAAGTACGAATTCCACGGTTGGAGGCAAGTTCTTCAATATCTTTTGTTACCTGTGTGCAAAGTTCGCGTGTAGGAACAACTATTAATACCTGAGGCATGCCTTTCTTATCAAAGTCTGCCCATTCATGATCATTCGGTGCGATTACTCGTTCAATAACTGGAATACCAAATGCCAGAGTCTTTCCTGTTCCAGTCTTTGCCTGACCGATTACATCTCCATCTGCCAAAGCAATAGGCAGAACCATTTCTTGAATAGCAAATGGAGCTAAGAAACCGTGGGCATGCAATGCCTCAATTGTTTGACTGCGCAGGGGCAGGTCAGCAAATGTTGTTGCCATATCTATTTAATCCTAACGATTTTAGTTGCGCGGAAATCCTGAAATGCCACGCCACATAAGGTTGTAAACCAATGCAACTGCATCTTGTCGACTTAACTTGCTATCTCGTTCGAGCCAGTGACGAGCAGTT
>JBILNA010000063.1:0-4905 GCA_044375255.1 Candidatus Planktophila sp. | reverse complement strand
TGCACGTAGCGTTCCGCGAGCAATGTTGAGCTTTGATGCATCTCCTTGGCGAGACAAAGTTGTATCGCCATGATTTGTTAGTCCTAAATCCAAACGGTCTACAGAGCGCACGACATCGTGATTGTTAAATACCCACGATGTAGGTGCTCCGACTTCGGCTAATGCCTCGATTGAGTTATTGATCTTCTTCTTGATTTCGGCTGCATCCCACAGCGTTGTGAGCATTTCAAAGTTAAATGAGTTTTGGAGTTCATCTGCACGAACATAACGAGCGATTCGAGAGGCTGGACTTACCCATGCCTCAGCAACTGCCATGCGATCTCCTGGGTATGAATCAAAAATTTTGCGCCATGAACGATAAATATCATGAACACTCTCTTGATCCCAGAATGGCTTGTGTTCTGTGCCAAGCATCGTTGCGGTTGGATCGATGCGAATATCAGGCAAGCCCGCTTCTTTAATCATTCCGTGTGCAACATCGATACGGAAACCATCGACTCCACGATCTAACCAAAACTTCAAAACATCTTCTAAGTGGTCTCTAACTTCTTGGTTTTCCCAATTCAGATCTGGTTGCTCTACGGCAAACAGGTGCAAGTACCACTGCCCTGGCGTGCCATCAGCTTCGATAACGCGTTCCCAAGCTGGTCCACCAAAAACAGCCTCCCAGTTATTAGGTGGAAGATCTCCGTTTTCACCTTTTCCATCACGGAAAATGTAACGATCGCGTTCCTTTGATCCTGGCTTTGCAGCTAGTGCTGCTTGAAACCATTTGTGATCACTTGATGTGTGATTAGGAACAATGTCGACGATCAATTTAATCCCAAAATCATGTGCTTCTTTAATCAACTGTTCTGCCTGTGCCAGCGTTCCGTAATCAGGCTCGATATCCATGTAATCAGATACGTCATATCCATGATCATGTTGCGGTGATGGATACCAAGGAGAAATCCAAATCGCATCAATGCCTAATGATTTTAAGTAAGGAAGACGTGAACGAATACCCTCAACATCACCAATGCCATCCCCATTTGAGTCAGCAAATGAACGTGGATAAATTTGGTAGGTAACTGCATCTCTCCACCAAGGGCGCTCTTCGCGTGAAGCCAACATGCTCATCATTACTCCGTTTCGAGATATTGAGTTAGGAACTCTCGCTCAGCATCATTGATGGGCCGAGATTTCTTTGTATCCATAGAGACTGTTACTTGAACTGTTTTAACTCGTGCCACTAATTCATCACCGTTTTTCATCTCGTAAGTAAGACCAAATGATGAGTTTCCAATTGAATGCACCCAGATTTCGATGTCGAGATAAATATCGCCTGTGTAAATCGGAGCAATAAAATCTACTTCGGCTCTGGCCACAACCATCTCATGCATTTTTGACCAGGTGTAACGCGCTTCTTGAGCATAGATCAAATAAGTCGCATTATTTACATGACCAAATGCATCAAGGTCGCCCCAACGAACATACTGTTTGTTTTGAGATCTCATTAGCGAGTTAGCTTTCGGTATGTCATGCGATGGGGGCGTGATGCTTCAGAGCCCAAACGCTCAATCTTGTTTGCTTCATAGCTTTCAAAGTTTCCTTCAAACCAGAACCACTTTGCATCGCCTTCGTAGGCCAAGATGTGTGTGGCTACACGGTCAAGGAACCAACGATCGTGAGAGATAACAACGGCGCACCCTGGAAATTCCAGTAGCGCGTTTTCAAGTGAACCCAGAGTTTCAACATCAAGGTCATTTGTTGGCTCATCCAGAAGCAAGAGGTTTCCACCCTGCTTCAGTGTCAGAGCTAAGTTCAAACGATTACGTTCACCGCCTGAAAGGATTCCCGCAGCTTTCTGCTGATCTGGGCCTTTGAAACCAAAGCAAGAAACATATGCACGTGAAGGCATTTCAACTTGACCAACTTTAATAAAGTCATTGCCATCTGAAACAACTTCCCACAAAGATTTCTTAGGGTCGATTCCGCCACGGCTCTGATCGACATATGAAATCTTTACAGTCTCACCGATCTTTACATTGCCTGAATCTGCTTGCTCCATACCCATCAAAGTCTTAAACAGTGTTGTTTTACCTGCACCATTTGGACCGATGATTCCAACAATTCCGTTTCGTGGCAGAGTAAATGAAAGATCATCAATCAGTACACGATCCCCGAAGCCCTTAGTTAAATTATTGACTTCAATAACAACATTTCCTAGGCGTGGGCCAGGCGGAATCTGAATCTCTTCAAAGTCCAACTTGCGCATCTTGTCTGCTTCTGCAGCCATTTCTTCATAGCGAGCAAGACGCGCCTTTGATTTTGCTTGGCGACCCTTTGCATTTTGGCGAACCCAATCAAGTTCTTCAGCCAAACGCTTTGCACGCTTTGCATCTTTCTGGCCTTCAACCTTGAGACGTGCTGCTTTTGTTTCAAGGTAGGTCGAATAATTACCTTCGTATGGATAGGCACGACCACGGTCGAGTTCAAGAATCCACTGTGCAACATTGTCCAAAAAGTATCTATCGTGAGTAATCGCAACCACTGCGCCGGCGTACTTATTAAGGTGCTGTTCAAGCCATAAAACAGATTCTGCATCCAAGTGGTTTGTAGGCTCATCAAGTAGCAATAGGTCTGGAGCTTGCAACAACAACTTACACAAAGCGACGCGACGCTTTTCTCCACCAGATAAAACAGAAACATCTGCATCAGCAGGTGGGCAACGAAGTGCATCCATTGCTTGCTCTAACTGTGAATCTAATTCCCATGCATTGCGGTGATCCAACTGCTCTTGCAACTCTCCCATTTCAGATAACAACTTGTCGTAATCTGCATCAGGGTTTGCCATCTCGGCGCTGATTTCATCAAAGCGCGCAAGCATCGCAACAGTTTCTGCCACACCCTCTTTAACATTGTCGATTACATTCTTGGTCTCATCCAGAACCGGCTCTTGCAACAAAATTCCAACTGTGTAGCCAGGAGTTAGGTATGCCTCACCATTTGATGGTTGCTGTAATCCGGCCATGATCTGCAAGACGGTGGACTTACCCGCACCGTTGGGACCGACCACGCCGATCTTGGCCCCCGGATAAAACATAATCGTGACGTCATCAAGGATGACCTTGTCACCGTGCGCTTTACGCGCCTTCTTCATCGTGTAAATGAACTCAGCCATGGAATGAAACCTTAGTGGTTGTGAGCGCTAGACTTGGCATTACGACCCTCCTACAAGCGCCTGTAGCTCAGTCGGATAGAGCACCCGCCTTCTAAGCGGGTTGTCGCAGGTTCGATTCCTGCCAGGCGCGCAATTGATTTCTTGACTTACTGTTTTAAGGCATAAAAGAACCCAGGGCTACCCTCGCGGCCCTGGGCTCCTTTATTTATTGAGTTTTAGATTACTTGTTTGCGCGAGCGAGTAGTTCCTTCGCCTTAGCAAGGAATGTGCCCTCGATAGCAATGAAACCAGACGAGGCTGCAGATGCTGCACATTCTGGTGACAAGAAGTACTCAGCGAGCTCCTTAACGGCAGCTCCCTTTGTCTTGTCTGCATATGAGGTCTCTAACAACATGTAACTAATGATTCCTAGTGGGTATGCACCAGCAACCTTTGTGTTGTAGTCAAATGTCACGATTCCGTCAGCAGCTTGCTTTGCTTCACCTAGGAATGCTGAAGTCGCAGCTGAATCTGGAAGTGTGAAGTTTCCTGATGCGTTACCAATGTATGCAGCGCGGAGACCAAATGAGGTTCCCCATTGCTTCTCTGCATATGTGATTGAGTATGGAGACTTCGAAGCAAGAGTTGCGACACCCTGTGAACCATTTGCACCAACAATACGACCGATATTTGTTGTTGCATTGATGTTGCCAGGGAAAGCAGTTGTGAATGCATCGTTAGCTGGCTTTGTCCACACTGTTGGAGCTACACCATTCATAAAGCGTGTGAAGTTATTTGTAGTTCCTGAAGTATCTGAACGGAAAACAACCTTGATTGGCTTATTAGGAAGTGTATAGATAATGCTCTTTGAACCTGTACGAAGAACAATTGGGTTACCGCTCTTATCAACTGCAACGTTTCCTGCTGCATTCTTTCTGTAAATAACGGTCTTTACTGTACGGTTGTTATCGGCAACGATCGCTGGATCGTTCCACTTCGTAATTTCGCCAGCGAAAATCTTTGCGACTGTTTGTGAAGAAAGGTAGATGTCCTTCTTTGCAGGAAGGTTAACTAGAACAGCAATTGGTGCTGCAACGATAGGCGCATGGAAAATTGTTGAGCGCTTGTTAGCACCTGTGTGTGCAGAGTCCGAGAACCAGAAATCGCCAATTCGGTTGTCTGAGTTGTTCTTACCAGTACCGGAACCAGTTGATGTATAAACAAATGAGTGCTTAGTCTTCTGAGCAAAACCTGCCTTACAAGCTTCGACTAGAGGAACAACAAATGATGCGCCAGATCCAGCAAGATCAACGGCATGTGCTGGCGCTGCGCCAGAAACAGCGATTACTGCGGCAAGGACTAACGCCTTTGCCTTCTTTGAAAACTTCATGAACAACCTTTCGTAGGAGGGTAAAACTTTTACATCTACGAAAGTAATCAGAGAGAGTTACATAAAAGTGAGAATTAAGTAAACAAATCCCATACCTTAAGTGAACAACAGGTTTTACCCGAAACGCCCTGTCACATAATCTTCAGTGCGCTTATCCTGCGGAGAGGAGAAGATTTTGCTAGTAGGAGCTGCTTCGACCATCACTCCTGGACCACCATCTGACAAAAAGAAAGCTGTGTAATCCGAAACTCGAGCAGCTTGCTGCATATTGTGAGTCACGATCACGATGGTCATCGTTTTTGCTAATTCAGAGATAGTTTCTTCGATGCGGAAGGTTGAACCAGGATCTAGAGCAGAGCAAGGCTCGTCCATA
>JBILNA010000062.1:0-4908 GCA_044375255.1 Candidatus Planktophila sp. | reverse complement strand
CTTCTTTTCTTCAGTTACTTCGGTAACTGGAGCATCAGCTTTTGCCGATGCTTTCTTAACCGCACGCTTGCGCGGTGTTTTAGGCTCAATCGCCATGGCACCAAATCCTTTATGCCCCTTGCGGAGCTATCTTCTTAAAAAATCCTGTTGGGTTTTCCGTACCGTTCGCGCTGGGCTTGAGTCGCGATTGATCGCGAGCCGCGCTGAACTGGTGCCTTAATTATGGCAGAGCAGGGCGGATTTGCCTATTTAACCGCGTAAACGAGCGTGAACATTCTGAAGGAGGCCAAATCCGATCAAAGTGGCAAACATCGAAGATCCGCCATAGGAAATGAAGGGCAATGGCACACCAGTCATTGGCATCAGGCCCAAAGTCATACCAATGTTTTCAAATATCTGAAAAGCAAACCAAGCAATGACGCCCGTACAGACTAATCGTCCAAAGGGATCTGATGTTCGCCGAGCAATCGAAAATGCCCGCATTAAAATTATGAGATATAAAATTAAAATTAATCCGCTACCAACAAAGCCAAGTTCTTCACCCGCGACAGTAAAAATAAAGTCTGTCTGTTGTTCTGGAACAAATCGGCCACTTGTTTGCGGGCCGTTGAACAATCCAGTTCCTAGTAAACCGCCGGAACCAACAGTGATGCGTGCTTGGCGCAACTGATAACCAGCACCTTGTGTATCGGCGTTGGGATCAACAAAAGTTTGCAAGCGATTAACCTGGTACTCACTTACTACTCCAGCTTTGACTGCAACAAATCCACCTAAAACAGCCAGAAGCAGTAATCCAACTACCCAACGGGCAGGAGCCCCTGAAACTGCGATGATTGTTACAACCGCGGCCGAGATAATTAAAACCGTTCCCATGTCGGGCTGAACAATTATTAGCAGCACTGGAATAGCGGCAATTGCTAAAGCCTGCAAAACATCTTTGCTAGTTGGCTCATTGCTGTCATGGCCGCGCTCCGACAAAATCATCGCCATTCCAATAATGATCGAAATCTTCGCTAGCTCTGCAGGTTGAATCTGAAAACCACCAGGAAGTGCGATCCATGCCTGTGCGCCATTGATTTCAGCGCCTAAGCCCGGAATTAAAACAATTACTAATCCAAGAACTCCGGCACCCCATAACAAAGGTGTGTATGCCCTCAGCAAGCGGTAATCAATGACCGTGGTTCCATAAGCCAGCAAACCACCAATCAAGATATTAATAGTGTGGCGCTTTAAGTAATACTGCCCATCTAAACCATTGCGGACGTACCAATCACGAGTGGCAGACCACACCAAAAGCGTTCCAATAAACAATAACAAAGCCACCGCAGCGGTTAATACGGGATCCCAACCATTGAACAAGGATTGACGGCTACGTCGATACAACCTTTGGCGTGCGTGAATCTGACTCACTTGCTCGCCTCCTTAGGTTTTGTGGCTGGTGAAATCTTAGGCAATTGGCTCGGAGGTTTACCTTCAGGGAACAACGCCGCGCCAGGAACAACCTTGTTACCAACAACGCCAAAAAGGGTTTGATAAATCTGCTTCACACCAACACCAGATGTTGACGCACCAAATCCACCTTGTCCGACCATCATGACAACTGCATACCGTGGGTTTTTACTTGGTGCATACGATGCAAACCATGAAGTGTCATCCTTAAGAGAACCATTGGGGTTGCGACCAAAAACTTGGCCGGTTCCAGTCTTGCCACTGATTTCAACTGGAAAGCCAGCAAACACTCCTGCGCCAGTTCCACTTACTACAACTTCACGCAATGAACCCCGCAAGAAAGTCAAAACCGATGGCGCGGCTTTAACAGTTCCAAGCTTCTGAGGTTTAAAAGTTTTAACAACTGTTCCATCGGTTTTCACGATCGCTTTAGCAACCATCATCTGCCAAATCGTTCCCCCATTTGCAATTGCTGCATACATCTGAGTCAACTTTAAAGGAGTAAGAACCGTGTCACCTTGTCCAATTGAAAAGTTGACGGCATCACCAGCACGAATCTTGTCGCCGTCTACACAGTTTTCAGCAGCTAATTGCAGCAAGAATGGAGTCTGCTGCGCCTTGGTTGCACGCTCCTTATAGTTGCAATAGAAATCTTTGTTTTGCTTGTACCAGCTCTTCTTATAATCGCGGTCGGCAAGACGTGATGATGATTCTGATGGAAGGTCTATTCCTACCTTCTGAGTAATGTTGAAGGCCTTTGCAGCCTCAAAGAAGTAATCGTTGGTATTGGATTTAGGTCGCAAACCACCATCCCGAAGCCATTCATCGAAGGCTATTTGGTACCAAATGGTGTCACATGAAACCGCCATGGCTTTTTTCATGTTCATGGTGCCTTGATTTTTGCTATCAAAGTTCTGGAAAGCACGCGTTCCAACTTGAACTTGAGAAGGGCACTTGTAATTCGCATTTAAGTCATACCCAGCAGATGCTGCTGCAAGCACTGATACAACTTTAAAAGTTGAAGCAGGTGCAAACAATCCCTGCAGGCTTCGGTTGAGAGCTGGAACAGATTTCTTCTCGCTAAAAAGATCTTCGGCTTGCTGGACTGTTAATCCTTTTTCCCACGCATTTGGATCATAGGTTGGATAGGAGGCTAGCGCTAAAATTCTGCCCGTTTTAATGTCCATAACAACAGCCGCACCAGAATCAGATGTGTATCCATTTGCACGACCACGAAGGACGGCATCCTTAAGCGCTTTTTCAGCAGCAGCCTGCAAGCGAACATCAAGGCTTGTGACTAAGTGATCTCCGGGCACAGGCTTAGAGTTCTGACTTTCACGCGTAATTGATTCTTTGCGATCAACGATTACAGTTCTAATTCCGGGTTCACCACGTAGGAAAGTGTCGTATTGAATCTCTAAACCAGATTTACCAATAGATTCGCTTCTAAAATACTGCTTTCCATTTCCCTTTAAGAGATCACTTTCAGTTAATGGTCCAACATAGCCAAGTACATGTGCTGCATTTACATCTAAGTAGCTGGGGTAATTACGAATTGCAACAGGTTGCGCATCGACTCCAGGAAAATCATCTGCACGCTCAACGATCTGCAAGGCAATATCCGCATCTGCAGATTTAGTAATTGGGATCGGTTGATATCTAGATCCTTGCCAACATCCAGCTTTCTGTCCCTTTGGAAGCTCTCCACACAAACGTGTGTTTTGATAAATATCCTTGTACTTCAATTTGAGCAACTTTGCTAAGCGTTTCATTACATCAACGCCTTTATCTTCTAGCTTATCGATGGCGATTCGATCAATTGTGATCGCTAAACCAGCTTTATTCATGGCTAAAGGCACGCCATAGCCGTCAACAATCAAGCCTCGATTAGCAGGTGCAACAACATCTCGGCTTTGAATGCTTAGGGCTGCCTCTTTGTACTTAGGTCCAGCTGCCACCTGCAAGTAAAAGAGGCGACCAAAGAGCGCAACCATCAGAGAAACAATCAAAATCTGAACAACCATTAATGCTAAGCGGGATCTGCTGTTCATAGCGCCGACCGCGAATCAAATACCAAGACATGCAAACGGGTGAAAACTGGCAGCACGATTGGCGAAACCAACAAAGCCCAAATGCTCATTCCAAACAAAGTTGTCACTATCTGGCCAATTGAACCGATCGATACTCCAAGCAGGGCACCCGAAATCAAGTAGGCAATTTCGACGAAAAAATTTGCGATTACCACGAAGAATACAATTCCGATTGCGTTTGCATGGATATTGTCATCACCGTATCCGATGTATGAAATCGCATAACCTGCCAGCAACATAATCAGAGTCCACTGACCAAACGGGCCACCTGCACTTTGCGAAAGATCCATCAAGATTCCAGAAGCAAAACCAATTACTGCAGCGACTTCGGGTTGACTTAAAACTGCCCACGTTAAGGCGAAGATCAACAAAATCGAGAATCCCCCACCAGGCAAACGAAACTGCGCAATGACTGCTTCTTGGATTAAAAAGATCAGCAAGAATATTGGTGTTGCGACCGAGATTTGACGAGTAAACATCGCAATTAGTTATTTGTAGAAGGCGATGGGGTAACAGTGACTGTGACTGTAGGAACTGGTGTGACTTGTGGCTTTTTCGGAACCAAAGAGTCACCTGGATTAGATGTTGGACCGCTGACAACAACAGCAACGACACCTAAGGTTGAAAAATTTGTGTAGTAGCGAATAGTCGCTGTTTGAGCCACTGCACCTGCAGAGTTATCTACTTGGCTGACATAGCCCAATGGCACTCCTGGAACAAAGGGGCGATTTGCAATACTTCCACGAGCAAGTAGAACATCTCCCACCTTTACAGTCGTTGAATTATCAAGCAATTGCAGGCTCGCTGAGCGATTTCCGCGCCCAGAAAGAATGCCGATTTGTTGCGTGCCAGCAATTCGTGCACCGACTTTGAAGGCTGAATCGCTTGCAAGTTGAATCAGTGCAGAGTTTGGATACACGTCCTTAACAACTCCAGCCAGTCCGAATTGTGAAAGCACCGTCATATTTTTCTTGATTCCAGCATTACTTCCAGAATCAATTGTGATTGTCTGAGCAAAAGACTGACTTGATCCTTGGCTGATCACCTTGGCATTAACGATCTTGTAACCCGCAGTTCCTGCTAAATCCAAAATGTTTTCTAATTGCTTTAGCTGACCATCTGCATTCTTGCGATTAAGTAGCTGAATCTTTAACTCAGCATTTTCAGCTTCTAGCTTTTCAATCTGGTTTCCGGTGCGACCAAGTTGAGTTACATCAGATAAGAAGTTTTTTACAGGGTTTAAGGCTGCTGCTCCGGCACGCTGGAATGGAGATAGAACCGTCTGAGTCCCCTGCTTGAAACTATCCAGCACCTTTACGCCTCGTAAATCTAAGGTAATCAGAAATAACGAAGTGACAATCAAGATCAC